>JANXYT010000210.1 GCA_025355915.1 Holophagaceae bacterium | reverse complement strand
GCTGGGCCTTGGTGCCTCGCCCAAGCCCAGGGTGAAGCTGACCACTTCCATGGGCGTGATCGTGATGGAACTGGAGCCTGACGCCGCGCCAAAGACCGTGGAGAACTTCCTGAAATATGTGAAAAAGGGACAGTACAAGGGGACCCTTTTCCACCGCGTCATTCCTGGTTTCATGATCCAGGGCGGCGGGTACGTGGACTATCTGGGCAAGAAGCGCACGGATGCCTCGATCCCCAACGAGGCGGATCGCGCCATGGCTGCTGGCCTCAAGAACAAGCGCGGAACGGTGGCAATGGCGCGAACGCCCGACCCCCATAGTGCGGCGGCCGAGTTTTTCATCAACCTGGTGGACAACCGCCCCCTCGATTTCAAGGGCAAGGCCAGTGACAAGACGTGGGGCTACTGCGTGTTTGGAAAGGTCGTCCAGGGCATGGACGTGGTCGATCGCATCAAGGATGTGAAGACAAGCAACAAACGCAGCGATTTCCTGAACCTGCCGGTGAAGCCGGTCCTCATCACGGACGCGGTGCAGATCCAATAACCTCGATGAGCTCTGCAGGGGCGCCCAGCTTGCGCAGGCTCCGCTCGAGTCGTGCCCGGTAGCGGGGCCACAGGTCGGTGCCTGGGGGTTCGAAACGGGCCCGGTCCCAGTCCAGGAACAGGGCGCCGCCTTGGGGAGGCAGCAGCACATTCGTGGCGTTCAAGTCAGGCGACCACAGGCCCCATTCGCAGAGCAGTTCGATGGCGCGGCGGATGTGCGGCATCCGCTCGGCACTCAGCTCCCAGCGCCGGGGCCACGGCTCACCTGCCCCCAGGCGCGTGATGAGGATGCCCTCTACACCGAACCTGTTGGGCCGCCAGGCATAACCGAGCGGCTCGACCGTGGGGAATCCGGCCTCCCACAAGCCGCGATGAACAGCATGTTCCGCGGCAAAGCGGAGATGGGTGCGATAGGTCCGCTCATTGAAATGACGGAGGAACCCGCCTCGCCGGTAGGGCCTCAGGACCATGTCACCGACGCGAAGGACGCCGCCGCGACCGAAGACTCCTGAGAGGGGAATCGGCTCACCGACTGGGACGATGCCTCCGGGGGTGCATACCCGCCAACCACCACCGAGTCCCGGTAGTTCCAGGTTGACGCGGCAGCCGAGGGGACGGAGGGGCGCGCCCGGCTCGAAGGGCCAGTCGGGCGGGAGGGGAGGGACGATGTAGGGATCGTGGATCATGGTGATGGATTCCAGCTTGGCGTGTCCTGCCCAGGAAGGAAAGAGCGGACGTGGAACGAATCCCGGGACAACTGTCAACCACTGAACTCAACAGTCACCTGCCACCAAAAGTGGGCACGGGGCCAAGTGGCTTGTGCTGGAAGGAATTCTGAAATTCTGGCCTCCGGCTTCCCACAGCGGATGTGGAAATCGTTTCAGCGTCGACTTGTCCATAAATGATTTCCTACCGGTTTCTGCAGAGGTTTCATCCGCGATTTTGCACCATCCATTCAGCGGATCACTATGCTGAGAATGTGAGCACTCGAACGCCCCATCCTTCCATCCCCGCCGAGGCGCAGGCCCGGCAGGCCTCCCTAAAGGCGGCGCTCAGAGGGATGGCGGAGGCAGGGCCCAGCCGGGAGCCCGCCTGCCTCAAGGACCTCCGGGCGATGCTTGCCGGCCCATCGTCTCTTGATCTGGACGCCATGCTGGAAGCGATCCTGGCGGACGACCTCACGGAGGAAGTGGCCGAGATCCTTCGCGCCTCGCGCCGCGAGGCCATGGACAGGGCTTTCGTCGAGGCCCTCGCTTCCCGCTTGGCACCGCTGGCAGCCAAGGCGCAACAGCGCCGATCGGCCCGCTGGCAGTTGGACACCCGGCGGGTGCGGATTCGCTTCAGCTACGCGAAGGAAGACGGTGCACTTGGCTTTGACGACGGGGACCTCCACGCGATCTTCCTCCAGGTGTTTCGGCTGGAGGGGCTTCCTCTGGTGCTGGATCTCGGCAAACGGCCCCGACCCCTCCTGAGTGTGGGTCTGCCCCTTCCCGCAGGCGTTGGTAGTCGGGCGGAGTCCATGGATGCAGTACTGAAGCAGGAACCCCGGGACCAGCCAATGGCGCTGATGGCCCAGTTGAACAACCGCCTGCCCGAAGGATTGCGGCTCCATCAATGGGATCTCCTGCCGGATTATGCTTCCGAAGTGGGTGATCTGGCCCTGTTCTCCCGCTGGCGTTGGGAGGTTCCACCAGGCCAGCGGATCCATGCAGAAGCGAAGGTCGCCGCCTTCCTCGAATTGAACGTCTGGCCCTGGGATCGCGGAGCCTCGAAAGCCGATGGGCCCCTGGACCTCCGGGCGCTCGTTTCAGGGATGTGTTGGGAAGCGGGTGCCCTCGAGTTCGCCACGCGCATGGGGGCCTTCTACGCACTCAATCCGCTCAAGTTGCTTGGAGCCATCCTCGACCTGGACCCAGCCCGCATCGCGGGGCTCGTCCGCACGGGGGTGGACCTGAAACCGGATCCAAAGTTGGATCGGGCCGAGCGTTTCGTGCCCAAGCTGAAGAACATGTACGAAGACGCCGTGCTGCTGGGCGGGGGATCGAACATCATCCTGGTGGACGAGGATGATGACGAGCCCATCCGGCTAGGATGAGGCCGCGCTCTTGCTGATGGACAGCAGGAGCCCGAGGCAGATCAGGCTGGAGATGAGACTGTTCGGCCCGAAGGAGATGAAGGGCAGGGGAATGCCCTTGTTCGGCGCCAAGGACAGCACCACGCTCATGTTCATGAGGGCCTGCACCACCAGCAGCAGCACGAAGCCCAAGGCGCAGAGCTTCAGGTAGCCGTCGCCCACGCGGCGGGCAATGCGATAGCCGCGCCAAAGGATGGCAATGAAGAGGGCCAGGATGGTCACGGTTCCGATCAGCCCCGCCTCCTCGGCAATGACCGCGTAGATGAAATCCGTGTGGGCCTCAGGCAGGTAGAACAGCTTCTGCTTCCCGCCACCGAGCCCCACGCCCATGAACCCGCCGTTGCCCACAGCCACGAGGCTCTGAAGGGCCTGGTGCCCCTTCCCGAGCGGGTCGGCCTCCGGGTTCAGAAAGCTCGTCACCCGGGCCAGACGGTAGGGAGAGAACACCACAAAGGCCGTTCCAATCGCTCCGAGGAAGGGGATCGCCACGGCGAAGATCCACTTGGGCGCCCCCCCCAAAAACACCACCATGAGCGTCACGAAAACGATGAGAAATGTGGAACCGAAATCCGGTTCCCGGAGGATGAGCGCCAGGGGCACCAGCAGAATTCCCGCGAGGCCGAGCAGCTTGGGGAGGGCGTCCCGGCGGTTCGTCCAGGCCTCCCGGTTCCGGACCATCCACGAAGCCGCGATCAGGACCGAGAGCGGCTTGAAGAATTCCGAAGGCTGGATGCTCATGGAACCAAGCCTAAGCCAGCGGTGCGCGCCGTTCACCTTGGGGCCGAAAAACAGCACGGCCAGCAATAGTCCGACAAGAATGAAGTAGGCCACCGTCAGCGGACGGGGGTGGTCCTGCAAGATGGCGAGATCGACCTGGGAAAGCGCCAGCATGAAGGCGATGCCGATGCCGCCACCCAGCAGCTGGCGCGTCAGGAACGCGGTAGCCGCAGCGTGGTTCTGCGAGGCCTTGATGGCGGAGGCGGAATAGATCCACACCATCCCCATGGCCACCAGCGCCAGGGCGAAGAGCACCAGCCAGCGGTCGACGGGACGGCGGACGTCGGCGGCCATGTCAGGTAAGGGCCAGATCGCGGCGCGCCGCGGCTTCGAGTTCACTCAGCGCCTGATCCACCCAGGTGGCTTCCTGGGCCTCCACCATGAGGCGGAGCTTGGGCTCGGTGCCGGACCAGCGCACCACTTGGCGCACACCATCTCCCCAACGGGCATCGATGGCAGCCATTGATGAAACGAGATCTTGGCAGGCTTCGACGGCCTTGCGATCCCGTGCCATCACGTTCACGAGCCTCTGCGGCCAGGGACGGAAGGTCCAGGCCCAGCGTCGATCCGCAGGGCGGTGGAGCAGGGCGCGGAGGATCGAGAGCGCCGCGGCAAGACCGTCGCCGCTGGGCCCCACGCGTTTCTGGATGAGGTGGCCCGAGGCCTCGGCGGCGAGATCCCAGCCGCGCTTCGCCATCTCCCGCAGCAGGTACTTGTCGCCCACGGCGGTGCGGACGAAGGGGATTCCCGCGTGACCCAGCGCCTGGGCGAGGCCGCCGTTGGACATGAGGGTGCCCACCACGCCCGGAGGGGTGTCACCACAAGCCACGCGGTCCTGGGCCAACAGCCAGACCATCTGGTCGCCGTCCACCACCTCGCCCGCCCCATCCACCAGCAGGCAGCGGTCGCCGTCGCCGTCGAAGGCAATGCCCAGATGGGCTCTCTGGGCGATCACGGCGGCGGTGAGGGCGCCCAGATGGGTGGACCCCACGCCCACGTTGATCCTTGGACCGTCCGCAGGGACACCGAGCCAGTGGATGGTGCCGCCCCGGAAAAGTTCCAGGGCCGCTTCCGCCGTGGCGCCATGGGCACAGTCGATGACCACGCGGTAGTCCGAGGGAAGGGTGATGCCTTCGAGCTGGTCCAGGTAGGGATGCAGGTCGAGGTGCGCGGGCGGTGTGGAGATCGTTGTGGGTTCAGCCAGTTCCTCAAAGGCCAGCTCGATGGCCCGTTCCTGGGCCTCCTCCAGCTTTTCTCCCAGCTCGTTGAAGCCCTTGAGCCCGTTGTCCTCCGGCGGATTGTGGCTGGCGGAGATCATGAGGCCCCAGGTCTTCCCGCCCTCCGCGCTCAGGTTCGCCACGTTCCAGGCGACGGCAGGCGTAGGGGCCATGCCCAGCACCAGCACCTTGAGGCCCAGTCCCACACCCAGGATGAAGGCCTCAGACATGGGGCCCGAACTGGACCGCGGATCCCATCCCACCACCAGTCGCTTCACACCGGCTTTGCAGGCCACTTGGGCCCAGGCGGCGCCCCAGCGGGAGACCTGCTCCAACGTGAGGGGGGAGCGCAAGGCAACGCCCCGAATGCCATCGGTTCCAAAGTAGCGAAGACTCATCCAAACAGATTAGCCGATGGCGTGGGTCCTGAAGACCCGATAGCCCCAGCGAAGGGCTTCGGCCTGGGCCGCGGCGGTGAGGCCATCGCGCTGACCGGCGGCCAGGTTCGGCGTCCCAGCGCGGACAGCCAGGAAGCGCTTGCGCGAGATGCCGATGCAGATGCGATCCGCGGGCCAAGCCAGGGATTCTGGGAGGAGGGGCAGGGCCTCCCAGAGCGCACGGTCCTCCAGATAGGTCGTACCGAATCCGAAACCCGGATCAAGGAGGACCCGGTGGTCCTGGATCCCGGCCTCCCGCAGGCGGTCACGGATGGTACAGAGCTCAGCAATGGCCGCCTCAGCCTTCTGTGGCGCCGGATCATGGTAGGGCGGCATGTGGAAGCCCAAGCCCGTCCTGCGGCTGCGCATGGCGATGAGGCCGCAGGAGGAGACCCGGGCCAGATCCAGCAGGTCCGGATCGGAGAAGCCGGTGACGTCATTGATGACTGCCACTCCTGCCTTGAGGCCGCGGGCAGCCACTTGCACATGGCGGGTATCCAGACTAAGCGGCGTGCCGGGCAAGGCCTTCGCAAGGGCGCTCAGAACCGGTTCCAGACGATCCCACTCCGTGTCGGCGTCAATGGAGGCGGCTCCTGGGCGGGTACTTTCCGCACCCAGGTCGAGCAGGCGGGCGCCAGACCCAACCAGGGCTCGAGCCTGAGCCAAGGCAGAGGCTGGATCCATGAATCGCCCGCCATCGCTGAAGGAATCCGGCGTAAGGTTCAGGATGCCGATGAAAAGGGGACCACCCTTGAGGAGTGGTCCCCAGTCGAACGGCCATGAGGTCACGCGGGTTTGAGGACCGGATTGAGTCCGGGGTCCGTGGAAGGCGCTTCCACCGTGGCTGGCGCGGAGGGCGTCGGGCCAGCCTTGGGCGGAGGCAAGGTGCCTCCCTTCATGAGAATGTCGATGTCATTCCCGTCCAGCGTCTCGCGGATGAGCAAAGCCTCAGCAATGGCCACCAGCTGTTCCCGGTGGCTCTCGATGGCGGCCTTGGCCTTCCGGTAGTTCCGCATGACGAATTCATGAACTTCCGCGTCGATCATGCGAGCGGTGTCTTCAGAGATCTCCCGGTGCTGGGTGAAATCGCGGCCCAGGAAGATCTCGTGCTGACCCCCGCCGAAATTGAGGGGGCCCAGCTTATCGCTCATGCCGTACTCCATGACCATGGATTTGGCCATGTCCGTCGCCTGCTGGATGTCATTGGAGGCGCCAGTGCTCAGCTGGTTGAAGAAGATCTCTTCGGCGATGCGGCCGCCCATGGAGATGGCGATCCGGCTTTCCATGTATTCCCGGGTGGTGTTGTAGCGATCCTTCAACGGCAGCTGCCAGGTGACGCCAAGGGCCCGGCCGCGGGGGATGATCGTGACCTTATGGAGGGGGTCGCTCTGGGGCACTACGGCGGCGACGACCGTGTGGCCAGCCTCGTGATAGGCAGTGATGCGCTTGTCCTCATCGGTCATCACCAGGCTGCGGCGCTCGGTGCCCATGTAGACCTTGTCCTTGGCGTTCTCGAAATCGGCCATCTCGACCCACTTCTTGCTGCCCCGGGCGGCCGTGAGGGCGGCTTCGTTGCAAAGGTTGGCCAGATCGGCACCGGCGAAGCCCGGGGTGCCGCGGGCAAGGACTTCCAGATCCACGTCCGGGCTGAGGGGAATCTTGTCGGTGGTGTGCACCTTCAGGATCTCGAAGCGGCCCTTCACGTCGGGGCGGTCGACCACCACGCGGCGGTCAAAGCGGCCGGGGCGGAGCAGGGCAGGGTCCAGCACGTCGGGGCGGTTGGTGGCGGCGACGAGAATGACACCCTCGTTGCCTTCAAAGCCGTCCATTTCGACCAGAAGCTGGTTGAGGGTCTGCTCCCGCTCATCGTGACCACCACCCAGGCCGGCACCGCGATGGCGGCCCACGGCGTCGATCTCATCGATGAACACGATGCAGGGGGCGCTCTTCTTGGCCTGTTCGAAGAGGTCGCGGACGCGGCTGGCGCCCACACCCACGAACATCTCCACGAAATCGGATCCAGAGATGGAGAAGAACTGCACCTTGGCCTCACCGGCGATGGCGCGGGCCAGCAGGGTCTTGCCTGTCCCCGGAGGGCCCATGAGCAGGACGCCCTTGGGGATCTTGCCGCCCAGTTTCAGGAACTTGGCGGGGTCCTTCAGGAATTCGACGATTTCCTTCAATTCCTCCTTGGCCTCGTCGCAGCCGGCGACATCGGCGAAGGTGGTGCGCTTGGTGCTGCTGGAAAGCCCCTTGGCACGGGCCTTTCCGAAGCTCATGGCCTTGTTGCCCCCCATCTGCGCCTGGCGCATGAACACGAACCAGAGCACCACAAATACCAACAGCGGCGCCCAGAACATCAGCACGTAGGCGAAGTTGTTCTCGCTGGGTTTGGCGGCCTTGAACTCT
Organism: Holophagaceae bacterium; assembly: GCA_025355915.1. Classification (GTDB taxonomy): domain Bacteria; phylum Acidobacteriota; class Holophagae; order Holophagales; family Holophagaceae; genus Geothrix. The sequence goes on along the minus strand of JANXYT010000210.1, from coordinate 22,764 downwards.
TCGATCTGGCCCTCGGTCTTCCAGCTGAGGATGACCTTGCCCAGGTCCTGCATGGGCGGTGCCACGGTGCGGAACCGTTCAATGGCCTCGCCGGTTTTGGCGTTCTTCTCAGGCTGCTTGTAGGTGCCTTCAACGTCGAAACCGGAGAGTGTCACGGACTTGTACTTCCCTCCCACACCCTCGGTATAGAAGGTCGAGAAGGGGACCTCGATCTGGCGGCTGTTCTGGGGGATCTGGCGGAAGGCCAGAACCAGGAGGATAATGATGCCCAGCCAAACCAGCACGCTTTTCATCATGGAATTCAAAGGGTCACTCCTTGGGGCCGTAGCCCAGGTGGCCCTCCAGTTTACTAGGTCTTGGAAGGCGGCGGTCCTAGTCTTAGATGCAGATACCCGCCGTCTGGTTCAAGGATTAGGTGGAAATTCGCCCAGGACGAGGGTTGGCGGCCGCCGGCGAGGCGCTTTGCAAGCCAGGGAGCGAGGCCCCGCAACAGGGCCGATTCCCGCGGCCAGCCCAGACGCCGGCAGGCCGCTTCCAGCACCCAGCGCAATTCCGGCTCGGCCCAGGATTCCCTTTTGAAGCGGATGGCTTCATCAGCGATAGACCAACGCATTCCCTCCCAGCTGGCGATCAGGGCCCGGGCCAGCTGTTCGGACTCTTTGGCCTGGAGGTGGGTCTCGAACAGGTGGCGATCCAGCTCAGGCGCCTCCTTCCTGATCTCCTCGAGCAGCGGCCGCCACCGGTTGCGCGCGGTGAATGGCTCGGCGTTGCTGGCATCCTCCCGCCACGGAATGTTGCGGGTTACGAGGTACTCCCTCAGATCCGCCCGGCGGGTCTCGGCCAGGGGTGACCACCGCAAATCCTGGCGCGGGGCCAGGGGCTGCAGGCAGCCCAGACCGCCGCCGCGGGCGAGGCGCAGAAAGACGGTCTCCGTGTGGTCGTCCAGCGTGTGGCCTGTGGCAACCACGGATGCGCCGCACTGCTCGGCCTCCTGGCGCAGCCAATTCCAGCGCAGCTCCCGCGCGGCCATTTCAAGGCCGAGACCCCGATCCAGGGCGTGGGCCTGCACACAGAGCGAGGCCTCAGCCAGATCGAGATCCAGCCCCCGGCAGAGCTGACGCACGAAGTCCGCGTCCTCCGGTGATTCGGGCCGGAGGCCGTGATCCGCGTGGGTCACGCACAGATCGAGCCCCAGCGAATTCCGCAGAGTCCAGAGCAGCACCAGCAGCGCCACCGAATCGCCGCCGCCCGAACAGGCCACGAGCACGCGGCCGCTGACACCGTCGCCCCGGCGCTGAATTTGCGCGAGGAGATCTGATTCGAAGCGGTTCACGCAGGCTCTTCGAGGCGGGCCAGGAGTTGGATCAGGGCCATGGGTACGGGCCGTTCGCACCACAAGGCTTCGGCCCAGTCGCACATGCGGAGGGAACCCCAGTGCATGGCCCGGCCCAGGACACCGCGCCGGAACGCGGAGTGGGCGATGCGCGTGACGGGCTGCGAGGCATCCTGAGCGAACTGGCTGCCGAAGGCGTCGAAGGCCGCCATGCGGCGCTCCCAAGCGGCGCTCACATCCACCAGCAGGTCTGGCGGATCCGGATTCTCGCCGCCCACCCAGGCCAGTGCCTCGGGCCGCCAGGGTGCAACGGGGCAGGGATAGTTCTTCAGTCCTGCGTAATAGGCGGCCTCCCGGGCCAGGCGGTGAGCGCGCCGATGGTCGGGATGGCGATCTTCCGGCGGGGGAAGGATCAGGATGCGGGGCCGGAGGCGGCGGATCTCAGCCATCAGCCGCTGCCGGTAGGATTCGTCCTCGGTGAACCGGCCATCGGGAAAGTCCAAGACGATCCGCGGCACGCCAAGGATACCCGCCGCCTGCTGCGCCTCGGCGCGGCGGGTCTCAGCGGTTCCGCGGGTGCCGAGATCACCCGCAGTGAGATCAAGGATGGCGGCCTTGATCCCGCGGTCTGAGGCCAGGGCGAGGATCCCCCCCACATGGACCTCCACATCGTCCGGATGGGCGCCCAGGGCCAGGATATCGAGGTCGTGGGTCATGGTTCCTCCACCAGGATCACGGATGTCAGGCCGTCCATGCGGTCCAGGATGGCATCGAGCAACGCGCCGTTCCGCAGCCAAGGGACAGCGGAGATCACGCGCTCCTGCGGCGCCCCGAAGGGGAAGAGTGCTTGGCGCAGGCGTTCGGGATCTCCGCCGAAGAGGCGACCCGTCGCCTCCCGGTGCAGACGCCGGTCGAGCTTGGCCAGCCGTTCCCGGCTCCGCGCCTGCTCGCGCTGGAAGCGCGCCTGGAGCGGCTCGGGCCAGGAGGGATCGGGATCGGTGACCTGGAACTTCGACGTGGGGAGGGTGCCGGGCCAGGAGGCGAGGCCATCCCACGCGCCGATGCGCAGTGCGTCGAGTTGTCCGGCATCCACAGAGAAGCCCCGGGGCAAGACATAGACGCTCGGACGGGGGAGAATTTTCGGCGCGTGCAGGCCCACGCGTTCCCACAGGGGTTCGCAGAGGCGCCAATAGGCCCGCTCGGATGGCCCCAGCACCACCGCCACCACCGGCAGCATCAGCGATTGCATAAGTGGACGAATGGCGGCGCCGGGGCTGAGCCAGTGGCCTTCAGCCAAGGGCGCGCCAGGTTCCAGCCGCTGCCGCCGACCCGTCATGGGGTCCAATGAAAACCAGGCGGCCTGCACCCGAGGATCCAGTGGAAGCGGCGCGCCCTGGGCCTCGAGGGAGCCGGCTTGCCGGATGAGGAGAGCTTCAAGATCCAGAGTCCGCCAGCGCTCCAGCTCGGCCTGGATGGGTTCCCGGACCGCGGGTTCCGTGGGCGAGAAAGGACGAAGGCCGCGCTCCCACAGGGGCTGTCCGAGAGCCAGGAGGTGGCCTCGCAGGGTGGGTTCCGTCGGCTCGGGCAGGGATCCCCACAAGGCCACTGCCTCGGCCTGATGTCCCGCTGTCCAGGGCAACCAGCCCATAGCGGTCCCGAGGCGGGTATCGAAGCGGAATCGGTGCCGGATCAGCCGGTCGCCAGCCCATCCGGCCACGGAGGCCACTTCGGCGCGGTCGTGGTCCTCGTCCGCCAACCAATAGACGGCCTCGGCGCCGGTTCTGCGGGCCTCGGCCAAGGCGGCCAGAGCCTTCGCCACGGAGAGTGCGGGGCTCCAACCCGCGCCGATCTGCTGCCCCGTGGCGACGACGGGCCGCGGACTCATGGCCGTTTCCCCACGGGTCGAGCCGTTCCGGATTTCCCGCGCTGATGCATCGTACACATGGGCCCCAGCCTACCCGATATGCCATGCTCGACGGTGATGAGCGTGGAACCCTGGATCCCCCCGACCTCGCCCGATCTGGCCGCCCTGGCCATGGATGCCGCGGACGAAGCTGGCATTGTTTCCTTGCGGGCCTGGCCCGAGCTGAGGAAGGGCGGCATCGGGTACGGTGCCCTGCCGCCTTTCCTCTGCTGGCGGGGCAAAGTAGACGGTGCCTGGCATCTGGTCCTGCTCCAGGCGCGGGAGGTGGGGGCCTTGGTTCCCGGGGCCCGGACGGTGCCACTGCCGGCGGGCTGGCTCGAGTCACTCGATCTGAAATCCCTCGCCAGGCCGTTGTCGCGGCATCCGGATTTTCCAGGCGGGGCTTCGGTTCATGTGGTCCACCTGCCGGGAGGGGAATCCTTCAGGGTCCGCACCTTCGGGGCCGCGGCTCCCCAGCTGGTGGCCGAAGTGCTGAAACGCACGAGTCACATCCAAGTCTGGAACCTGGCCGATTAGGGAGGGGGAGACCGACATGATCAGCCTGGATCTGTCCACCATGAAGGAGGCCGCGATGGCGGTGGCGCTGGGCCTGATGATGGGTCTTGAGCGCGAGCGCAGCGGGTTCGAGCGCAGCCAGGGAGGGCCAGAAGCTGCCCACCAACGGCGGGAGTCGGACCGAGCGGAGCCGATGCACGCCAGCCTGGGAGCTCGGACCTTCGCCCTGCTCACGCTGCTCGGCTGGATCTCGGTGAAGGTGGGCGGTGAGAGCCTGGCGATTCCCATCGCCGTGACGGCCCTGGCGGCGCTGATGATCAGCCTCTACTACTTCCAGACCAGCTCCGCTGACCGTGGCCTCACCACGGAGATCGCTGCGCTCTGCGCCCCGCTGCTGGGCATGCTGCTTACCCGGAACCCGCTGCTGGCAGTGGCGGTGGCGGTCATCGTCACCCTGCTGCTGCTGTCGAAACCCTGGATCCGCGCCTGGATCCCCAAGCTGCACCGCGAGGATCTGACCGCGGCCATGCAGCTGCTCCTCGTCTTCGCGATCCTCCTGCCCTTGCTTCCTGCGCGGACCTTGGATCCCTGGGGTGTGCTGTCGCCGCTCAAGGTGGGATGGATGGTGGCCCTGATCGCCGCGGTGGACTTCCTCGGGTACGCGCTGAACCGGGTGTTGGGCTCGCGCCGGGGCGCGGTGATGACGGGGGTGGTAGGCGGGCTGGTGAGTTCCACCATGGTGACCATCAATATGTCCCGGCAGGCCCGCGAGGACCTCGGCCTGCGTGGCCCGGGCCAGATCGCCGTCATGCTGGCCTGCGCGGTGATGAGCCTGCGCGTGGCCATCCTGGCGGGTATCGCGGGCGGCCCGGCCCTGGCCCGGCCGCTCCTCTTGCCCATGGCGGTCATGGTGTTCGTGCTGCTCGGAGCCAGCGGCTGGATCTACCGCACGGGTGCCAAGGAGGTGGGGGGAGATGAACTGCCCCTCAAAAATCCCTTCCACCTCACGCGCTCGGCCGTCTGGGGCTTGGCCCTGGCGGCGGTTCTGTTGGCTTCAGCAGCGGCCAGGGCCTGGTTCGGGGACCGGGGCCTGCTGGTCGCCGCGGGGCTCTCGGGACTGGCGGACGTAGACGCCATCACCCTGGCGGTGGGCAGCCAGGTCCGCAGCGTAGGGTTGTCGGCCACCACGGCGGTGCTGGCCATCATCGTGGCCATCAGCGCCAACACCCTCGTCAAGGCTGGCCTTGGCTGGGTCTATGGGGGTCCAGCCTTCGGCCGACGGCTCGCTGGAATGCTGGGGGCTTCCCTGGTGGCGGCCTTGTTCGCGGCGTGGGTCCAGGTCTGATGTCTAGTTCAGTTTGACCCGGATCATTTGCCCCGGTTGCTCATGCGGGTATGAGTCACGCCACTCTTGCCCTGGGGCTTGGTGGATGCCCGCACGGCGGGCTTGGGCCCGGAGTTCGCCTTGGGCTTGGTGTGGGTGGCGGTCGCGACGGGCTTGTCCGCGGCCTGGACGGACTTCAGGAGGTCGGCAGGGACGAGTGGCTTGGTCATGGGGTACTCCTGGACTCAGTCTACTCCCAAGGTAGAGTGGCGCCGTAGGCGGTTGCCGGTCTCCCCGAGGGCCCGGTCCGATGCGATGTGACGGGGTTCCTGGGAGACCCTCGGGGCCGCGGATATGCTGTTTTGGGACCGGTCGGCACCGGCGGATCTTTCCTGGGATGGTGGGCCATGGGCGCAAAGGTGTGGGACGGACTGGCAGAGGATGCACAAAGGGCCTTCAGCGCGTGGAGTGATGCCTCGAGGCTGGTGCGCCGGCGCGTGCTGGAAGCCTGGCTCGAACAGCTTGCGGTCATCCGGGCGGAGTTGGCCCTGGAGGTCACCCGGGAAACAGGTAAGCCCATCACCCTAGCCCGGGGCGAAATCGGCCGGGCTGAGGCAACCCTTAGGGCCACAATCGAAGCGGTGGCTGCCTTTGGCGAAGAGGCTGTTCCTTACGACCTGATGGCCGGGGCCGAGGGTTGCCGGGCCGTGCTGCGCCGGTTTCCCCTCGGGCCCGTGCTGGCCATCACGCCCTTCAACTTTCCCGTGAACCTGGCGGTGCACAAGCTGGCGCCAGCTGTGGGAGCGGGTTGCAGCGTGATCTGGAAACCGTGCCCCCAAGCGCCTCATACGTCCCGCCTGCTCTGGGAAAGCTTCGAGGCCGCCCGGCTCCAGGTCGCCGCGCCGGTCCACCTGATGCAGCTGGCCGGACCTGACCCGGCCGCGGCGGAGGAACTGGCCCGGGATTCCCGCATCGCCGCCGTGAGCTTCACCGGCTCAGAGCGGGTGGGGCGCCACCTTGAGAAAGTGCTGGCCGGCAAGCGACTCCTGTTGGAATTGGGAGGCAACGGCGCCGTGGTGGTGGATGCGGGGGTGGATGCCGTGGCCGTGGCCCGGCAGATCGCCCCCGCGGCGGTGGCCGGGGCTGGACAGAGCTGCTCCAAGGCCCAACGGATCTATGTGCATCGCGATCTTTGGAAGGCCTTTGTTCCGGCCTTCGTCGAAGCCGTCCAGGCCCTGCCCGTGGGCGATCCCATGGATCCGGCCACGGTGGTGGGGCCGGTCATTGACGAGGCCACGGCGCAGCGGGTGGACGAGGGGTTGGATCGCGCCGTGGCTGCGGGGGCCGAGGTCCTGCTCCGCGGCCGGCGCGAGGGTGCCCTGCTGCCGCCGGCCATCCTCACGGGTCTGGCCGAAGACGATCCCTTCCAGTGCGAGGAGGCCTTCTCGCCGGTCACCGTGTTGACCTGCGTGGATAGTTTTGCAGAGGGCCTGGATCGCGCCGCGCAAACGCGCTTCGGACTGCGGGCCAGCGCCTACAGCCGCGACCAGCGGAACCTCCGGTTGGCGGAGTCGAAGCTGAGGGCGGGTGGGGTGCTCCTGAACCTGCCCCCCACATTCCGGCTAGACGGGGCGCCCTTCGGCGGTGTCCGGGCCAGCGGCAACGGCTTCGAGGGCCCCCGGTGGGCCATGGAAGGCTTCACGGAAGGCCGTCTCATCGTTGAAGGTCCCGCCCTGTAAGAATCGACGTGGAGTTCTTGCTATGCCTTTGACGATGCCCTTTCAATCCGGCGATCTGGTGGTGGTGGTGGCCCAGTTGCCGCGGGAGCGCATCTGGGGACGCCTCCTGGGCCTGGATGCCTCCGGCATCGCCCTCCGCGGTGTGGACCTGACCCCCTGGGAGGAAATACTGACCCTGGTTCGCACCGGGCAGGCCGATCAGGTGGCGCTGGGCACCCGATTCCTGCCCATGCACCGCGTGGAGGCCATGTACCTCGACGAGGCCAGCTCCGGCGCCCCCGGCCTGTGGGAGACCTTCCGCGACAACACGGGACAGGACCCACACACCTTCCTTGCCGATCCCCCTTCGTCCAAGCACTCGTCCCGACACCAGAGGAACCCATGACCCACGCCAACCACACCCGCTGGATGGAGCGTTTCCGCATCCGAGCCAAGGAGCTGAAGCGCCACATTGTGTTGCCGGAAGGCCGGGAAGACCGCACCCTCCAGGCCGCCCAGATGCTGCTGGACAAGGGCCTCTGCCGCCTCACCCTGCTGGGCGAGCCCACCGATATGGCGCACCGGGCGGCGACCTTGGGCCTCTCGCTGAAGGGGGCCGAGCTGGTCAACCCCGCCACGAGCCCGCTGCTGCAGGAGCTGGCTGGAGCCTATTACGAGCGCCGAAAGGCCAAGGGCATCACCGAGGCGCAGGCCCTGGAAGCCGTGAACAACCCGCTCTGGTTCGGCGCCATGCTGGTGCAGGCCAACCATTGCGACGGCATGGTGGCGGGCGCCTTGAACACCACCGCTGAGACCGTGCGTGCCTGCCTTCAGGCCATCGGCGCCGCGAAAGGCATCAAGACCGTTTCCAGCTTCTTCCTGATGATCCATCCCGATGCCACCTTCGGTGAGCAGGGTGCCATGATCTTCGCAGACTGCGCCGTGGTGCCGGATCCCACCCCTGAGCAGCTGGCGGATATCGCCCTGGCCTCTGCGGAGAACGCCCGCCGCGTCATGGACATCGAGCCCCGTGTGGCCCTGCTCAGCTTTTCCACGCGGGGTTCCGCCGAACACCCACGGGTCGACAAGGTTCGCGCGGCTCTGGCCATCATCAAGGAGAGAGCCCCTGACTTGGCCGTGGACGGGGAACTGCAAGCCGACGCGGCGCTGCTGGCTTCCGTGGGCCAGCGCAAGGCGCCGGGCTCTCCTGTGGCTGGCCGGGCCAATGTACTGGTCTTCCCCGATCTGGATGCCGGGAATATCGCCTACAAACTCACGGAACGCCTGGGCGGTGCCGTGGCCCTGGGCCCGCTGCTCCAGGGGCTGGCCCGGCCGGCCAACGATCTCAGCCGTGGCTGCAGTCCTCAGGACATCGCCGATGTGGCGGTCTTGACGGCCCTCCAGTGAAGCGCATTGCCCTCTTCATCTCGGGCACCGGGGGTAATGCACTGAATTTGCTGAGGGCCTGCCGCGAGGGCCGGGTCCCTGCGCGGCCGGTGCTGGGACTCGCCTCCACCGGCCAGGCCGGAGGCATCGTCCGGCTGGAGGCCGAGGGGCTTTCCACGGCCGTCATCCTCCGGAAGGATTTCGAATCGGATGAGGCCTTCTCTGAAGCCTGCTACCGGGCCGCCGAGGCGGCGGAAGCGGAGGTGATCTGCCTCTGCGGCTGGCTGAAGAAACTGGCCGTGCCGCCCCGGTGGGCTGGCCGCATCCTCAACATCCACCCGGGCCTGCTGCCGCAGTACGGGGGGGCCGGGATGTACGGCATGCACGTCCACCAGGCGGTGCTGGAGGCGGGGGATCCCGAATCCGGCGCGACGGTCCACCTGGTGGACGGGGAGTATGACCACGGACGGATCCTCGATCAGATGCGGGTGCCGGTCCTGCCCGGCGACACGCCGGAGGATCTTCAGAAGCGCGTCTATGCGGCAGAGCTGGAACTGTTCCCACGGGCCCTGGCAGCGTTCCTGAACAAACAGGCCTAGACTGTTGGCATGAGTGTGATGCAGGGGCTAAATACCACTTTTTGGAAGCCGAAACCCAGAGGGCGCGGCACAGGAAGTGCCGCATGATTCCGCTCCTCACCGTCGACGAGATGCGGGCCGCGGAGCGCCAGGCCATCGAGGGCTGGGGCATTTCGTCGCTGGTTCTCCAGGAGCACGCTGCCCTGGGGGCCCTGGCGCTGATGCCTCCCGGCGCACCGATCCATGTGCTGGCGGGGTTGGGCAATAACGGAGGCGATGCCTTGGCCCTGGCCCGCCTCGGTCGGCTTCAGGGCCGTGCAGTCGCGGTGTGGTCCCCCTTTGCCCAACCCGAGTGGCGCGGAGACGCGGCGGTCCAGGCCCGGTTATGGCAGGGACTCGGGGGCGAGGTTCAAACCTCCCAGCACCCGGCGGAAATCATGCGCACGTGGCGTGGCTGGGTGGTCGACGGGCTCTTCGGCCTGGGCACCACGCGGCCTCTGGACGGCCCGGCCGCCCTCTGGGTGAAGGTCTTGAACGCCAGTGGCCTGCCGGTGTTGGCCCTGGACCTGCCTTCGGGCCTCGATCCCGGCGCGGCCGAGGTTCCGGGAGAAGCTGTGCGCGCCACGCGGACGGCTTGTTTCGGAGCGCGAAAGGTCTGCCATGGCCTGTTTCCTGCTCGCGAATACTGTGGTGAGATCACGGTCGTTCCCATTCCCCTGGATCACGCGCCAAAGGCCGGGATGTACTTGCTGGAGCGACCCATCCTCCCGCCCCGCGCCTGGAATGCGCACAAGGGCAGCTTCGGGCACGTGGTCATCCGGGCGGGCAGCCTCGGCATGAGCGGAGCCGCGGTGCTGGCCTCCTTGGGGGCCTTGCGGGTGGGCGCCGGCCTGGTGACCGTGCTGGCGGAACCCGAGGTTCGCGCGGAGATCGCTGCCCAGATACCCGAGGCCATGGTCCAGCCCTGGCGCGGGTCGGTGCCCGAGGAGGCCGATGTCCTCCTGGTGGGGCCCGGGGGCATCTCCCAGATCCCGGACTGGAACGGCCCGCTGGTGCTGGATGCCTCGGCCTTGAAAGAGGGCGAGGGCAAGCGCTGGATGGAGCGGCCCGGGACGGCCATCACGCCCCATCCGGGTGAATTCGCACGGCTCTTTGGGCTATCGCGTCCGCTCCTGATGGATGAGCGTCTGGCCCAGGCAAGGAAGGTGGCCGCAGGCAAGCCCGGCGTCCTGATTCTCAAGGGGGCTCAGAGTGTCATCGCCGGTGGGGCCCGGGAAGATCTGTGGATCAATCCGACGGGCCACCCGGGCATGGCGACCGGCGGCAGCGGCGATCTGCTGGCGGGCATGGTGGCCGGCTTCCGCGCCCAGGGCCTGCCCATGCGAGAGGCAGCCGCTGCGGCGACCTGGTTCCACGGCGCCGCCGGAGACCTCCTCCCCGGTGCGGGCCTGCTGCCCCGGGACCTCGCCGGCCTGCTGCCCGAGCTGCTGCGTGCCTGAGCTGTTCCTGGCGGACGACACCGCCACGGAGGCCCTGGGCGAGGCCCTGGCCCACGGCACGCCGCCGGGCGGGACATGGCAGTTGCGCGGCGAATTGGGTGCGGGCAAGACCACCTGGACCCGAGGTTTTCTGCGGGGCCTGGGTGGGGACCCGGACGATGTGGCCTCGCCCTCCTACGCGGTGCTCCACCGGTACGAGTTCCCGGGCGGGCGGCTCTTCCATCTGGATCTCTACCGCCCGGGTCCGAAGGGGGCTTGGAATCTGGGGCTGGAGGAGACCATGACCGCCGCCGATCGGCTGGTGGTCGAGTGGGCCGGCGGGGATGGTCCCTGGCCCACGGCCTGGGTGGCCCACTTGACGATCGCCGCCGCAGGCGGGGGGCGCCGGGCGGAATGGACACTGCCTGACGCGTCCGTCACGCCATGATGGGGCCATGAGTCTGCTCCTGGCCCTCGCCCTTCTCACCTGCATCCTGGCCGCCCTGGCGGTCTGGGTGGGCCTCCGCAGGCCGCCGGCCGACGCCACGCCCTTTGAAGCCCTTCGCCGCCATGCGGAAGAGCTGGCCTCGCGCGACCGGAGTGAATCCCAACAGGCGCTGGTGTCCCAGTTGCGGCCCTTGATGGCCGAACTCGGTGAGATCAAGACGGCCCAGGCCGAAAAATTGTTGGAGGGGTTCCGGATCCTCACCACAGCGACCCAGGAAGCCCTGCGAGCCGCGCGGGAAGAACAGGCCGCCCAGCTCACCCAGGTTCAGCAGCAGGTGGAGGTCCGCCTGCTGGCCATCCAGACGTCGAACGAGGACCGTCTCGAGCAGATGCGCCGGACCGTGGACGAGCAGCTGCATGAGGCCCTGGAAAGGCGTCTGGGCGAAAGCTTCAACCTCGTCGCCCAGCGCCTGGAGCAGGTGCAGAAGGGGCTTGGCGAGATGCAGTCCCTTGCCCAGGACGTGGGGGGATTGAAGCGGGCACTCACCAATGTGAAGACCCGCGGAGTCCTAGGCGAGGCCCAGCTGGGAGCCCTGCTGGAGCAGTTCCTGTCCGCCGGGCAGTATGCGTCCAACGTGAAAGTGAAGCCCCGCTCCGCCGAAGTGGTGGAGTTCGCCGTGAAGCTGCCCGGGGCCGAGGAGGGCGGCACGGTCTGGCTGCCCATCGACGCCAAGTTCCCCCTGGAGGACTACCAGCGCCTGATGGAGGCCTACGAAGTCGGGGACCTCGCCGCTGTGGAGGCTGCCGGGAGGGCCATGGAGGCCCGTCTGCTCGCCCAGGCCCGGGATATCCGCGACAAGTACATCGCGCCGCCCCACACCACGGAGTTCGCGCTGCTCTTCCTGCCCTTCGAGGGTCTGTACGCCGAAGCCCTGCGACGGCCGGGGCTGTTCGAGCGGATTCAGCGGGAATGCAAGGTGACCTTCGTGGGCCCGACCACGCTCACGGCCTTCCTCAACAGCCTCCAGGTGGGATTCAAGACCCTGGCCATCAGCAAAAAGGGCTCCGAGGCCTGGAAAGTGCTGGGGCACGTCAAATACGAATTCGGGAAGTTTGGCGAGGTGCTGGAGGCCGTACAAAAGAAGCTGGGCGAAGCCAGCGAGAAGCTGAGCGATGTTTCCAAGCGCAAGGAACTCATGGAGAAGCGCCTGGCGGCGGTGGAGGTTGTGCAGGAAGTGATGCCCCCGCTGGGCTCCCTGGCGGGGCCCTCCGATGACCGCATACCGGACCTGGCGTTGCCATGCACACCCGAATAATTCATTTCATAATTCAAAGAAATGCCTTAGGATTCGGGCCAACCCGGGGGGGCGATGTTCAAGGGACGTGAACGCCACGGAATCGGCGAGGTGATCGCCGTGGACCGGAACTATGTCCCCATGCAAGAAGTCAGCCGCCGTCGCGCCCTGTGTGCGGTCGTCTCCGGGCGGGCCCATGTGTTGAACCCAGCAACTTTCGAGCGGCACGGCAACCTGGAGGGCCGTCTCGAACTGATCATTTTCCCCCATGCTCAGGCCTGCAGCGATTCAAAGCTTCTCCTGGGCCGCCTGGAGCGCCGTGTGCTGCGCCGCGATCACTACGTCTGCCAGTACGAGGGATGCCTGAAGAAGGCGACAACGGTGGATCATGTGGTGCCACTCTGCCAGGGCGGGGCCACCACATGGCAGAACCTGGTGGGCTGTTGCCTGCTCTGCAACCAAGCCAAGGGCGGACGGACGCCCGACCAGGCGGGAATGGTGCTGAAGCGCCAGCCCAAGGGGCCTCGGGCCCACCTTTTCGAGCAGTTCGAGGCGCTCTTGAAGCGGGCCAGCGCGGCGTGATGGCCGTGGTGGCTTGTCACATGCCTGGATCGATCCTTATTTAACCTGTGATGGCGCGGGTCTTGAGGTGCAGTTCCGCCCATTCGCGGGCGGGATCGCTCCGCCGGGTGATGCCGCCGCCGGTCCAGTAGGTGATGCGTTCTCCTTGGATCTGCGCGGTGCGGATGGGCAGGGCCAGATCCAGATCGCCGCCTGGAGAGATCCAGCCGATCGCCCCGCAGTAGAACCCCCGGGGGCCCGCCTCGGCCTCCGCCAGGTGGCCGCAGACCGCATGCTTCGGCGCCCCGGTGACGCTGCCGCCCGGCAGCATGGCCCGAAGGAGTTCTGCCAGCCCCAGCCCCGGCCGGGCCGTGGCCTCCACGGTGCTGACCAGGTGTTGGACCGTGGGATAGGGCTCCACCGTCATAGATCGAATCACCTGGACCGAGCCAGCCTGGGCCACCCGCCCGAGATCGTTCCGCACCAGATCAAGGATCATGGTGTGCTCCGCGCGCTCCTTGGGGTCGGCCGCCAGGGTTTCCGCTGCCGCCCGGTCGCGTTCGGGCTCACCGGTCAGCGGGGCGCTGCCCTTGATGGGTTGGGAACACAAGCGGTCCCCTCGTCGGGCCAGCAGGCGCTCCATGCTGAGGCTCAGGAGACGGGGGCCGCCTAGATCGAGCAGAGCGCCGAAGGGCGGGCGGGCCCGGCGGAAGGCGGAGAGCGCAAAGGACACGGGATCCCCGGTGAGGCACCCCTCGAAGGGCATGCAGAGGTTCGCGACATAGAACCCGCCCGCCAGGATGCGCTCTTGGATCCGCTCGAGGGCTTTCCGGTGTTCGGACTCCCCCCAAACCGGGGTCAGCACAACCGAGGCGTGGTCGAGGGCGCAGACCGGCGTGAGGCGGGCCTTCCAAGCCACCGGATCAGGAGGATCGGCGCCCCAGGACCAGAGTTCTGCCTTGCCGTTCTGCACCTGCAGCGCCTCACGAACAGAGGTCCAATGCTGGCCCAGATGGCCGGGATTCAGTAATTTTCGAGGCAATCCGGCCTCATCGCAGGCGAGTTCGAAGGAGGCTGCCCCGACCCAGGGATAAGGGTGCGTCTTCAAGGTCCCTTCAAGGGACTGCCAGGGGGCTTGGGGCAGTCGATCCCCGTCCATACAGGTGACCCAGGCTTGGCCGTCCCAGGTGGTGGTCAGGGATGGTCCGGGCAGGGCCAGCAGCCCCTCTCCGGTGTCTCCGCTGTGAAGCCAGGGGGCGCCGTCCCGAAGCATTCCCAGGGCACACATGGGCCAGGGGCCAGGGAGTTGAAAGGGGAGGCGATGCCTGGGGGCGAGATCCATGGAGACATCATCCCATTGGATTCTGGAACAACCTCTATCGGGTAGTGTTGAAAAAGGTTGCGCTAATAGATTGTGTTCTTGTGACAAATAACGAACAAAAATGGGCTTTTCTTTTTTTCGGGTTGGTCCTAGGCTTTTTAGCGAGGAGGAACTCCTATGCCTTCAGTGGATATCAGTTCTCAGACCGGTAAGGATTTTGCGGGAGATGCTCTGATCGTGCCCGTGTTTTCTGGACGCGAACGCCATCGCTTGCCGCTTGCCATCAGCAAGGTCGCTCGCCAAGTGATGGATGAAGAAGATTTCAAGGCGGACTATCTTGAAGTTGTCCCCCTCCATCATCCCAATGGGGTGAAGGAAAGTCGGTGGATGGTGCTGGTCGGCCTCGGCGACGAGGAGAAGGTGACCCTGAACAAGATCCGCAAGGCCGTAGGCACTGCGGGTCGGTTCTGCCTCAAGAAAAAGTGGAAGAAGATTGGCGTGCTGTCTCCCTCGACCTCCACCCTGGATCATGATGCGGTGCAGGTTGCGGTGGCTGAAGGTGCGCTGCTCGCGAATTATGATTTTGTCGTGTTCAAGGGTGAAAAACCTGAAGCCAAACAGTTCGCGTCCATCGAGATCTTTACCAATGGTGACGATACCCGCAAGGCGCGCCGCAAGCTGCCGGCCGTCGAAGCCGGGGTCGCCGCCTGCCACCGGGTGCGGGACCTCGCCAACACCCCAGCGGGTGACCTTTATCCGGAGGTATTCGCGGAAATAGCCGTGAAGTTGGCGAAGCAGCACAAGCTTCATTGCGAGGTGCTCGATGTGCCGGCCCTCGAAAAAGGTGGATTCCGCTCGGTGCTCGCTGTGGGGCAGGGCAGCGTCAGGCCTCCCCGGGTCATCAAACTCGAATACAAGCCCAAGGAGAAACCGAAAAAGCACGTGGTCCTGGTGGGCAAGGGAGTCTGTTTCGATTCCGGCGGGCTCTCCCTCAAAGACGCCTCCGGCATGGAAACCATGAAGGACGACATGACCGGCGCGGCGATCGTGCTGGCCACCCTCGTGGCCTGTGCCCAGCTGGAGGTGCCTGTCCAGGTGACCGGCCTGATCGGGTTGGCGGAGAACATGCCCTCGGGATCAAGCTACAAGCCCGGCGATGTGCTCCGCAGCCGCAGCGGCAAGACCATCGAAGTACTCAACACGGACGCCGAGGGCCGCCTGGTGCTCGCCGATCTCCTCCACCACGCCAGTGAACTGGGCGCCGACCACGTGGTGGACTTGGCCACCCTGACCGGGGCCGCCCTTGTGGCCATGGGCGATGGCGTGTCCGCCGTGATGGGCACGGACCAGAAACTGGTGGACCACCTCATGGATGCTGGCAGCTCGGTCGGGGAATACCTCTGGCAGCTGCCCCTGGTCGAGGAGTACACGGATCTCCTGAAGAGTCCCCTGGCCGATATCAAGAATATCTCAGGCACCCGCTGGGGAGGGACCATCACGGCGGGCCTGTTCCTCCGGGAGTTCGTGAACCACTCCTCCTGGGCCCATGTGGACCTGTCAGGAAGCTGGTCTGGCAAGGAGCGCGACTACCGTACCCACGGTGGGAGCGGCGAAGGCCCCAGGTTCCTCCTTGAGTGGCTCATGGACTGATAAATTGCCTGATCTGGACCTGAAGGGGGGGTGTATTTGCCCCTTTTTTTTCAAATGGGTGAAGATGTCCCCCTTGACCGCAGGGCCTGGATGGGGATTTATTGAGGACTGCCCTCAAGCCACCTAAGCCCCCACACCTCTCGGAGTTCCCATGGAAGCGATGGAGACCCTCACCAAAGCCGACCTCTCCCGACATCTGATGGAGCGGCTCGAACTGGGGAAGAAGGACGCAGACCTCCTGGTGAACACGTTCCTGGAGAGCGTCATCGAGTCCCTCAAGACTGGCGAAGGCGTGGAACTGCGGGGTTTCGGCAGCTTCCGTCTGCGGGACCGCCGGGCCCGCCAAGGGCGGAATCCCCGCAGCGGTGAGAGCATCCAGGTGCCGCCGAAGCGCGTGGTTTATTTCAAGCTGGGCAAGGAACTTCGCAGCAAGCTCATCGACGAGTGAATCCCCTGTTTCCATTAGGAGTTCCCATGCGCCTTCGCAATCTGCTCCTTACCCTCCTGGCTGTGTTCGCCATCAGCCTTCCGGCCTTCGCCCAGAAGAAGCTCTCCAAGGAGGACAAGGCGAAGCTCCCCCGCATCGCCATCCTCGAGTTCAAGGCTGCCCCCGATGCCTGGCATGGCTGGCGCCACGGCGGGTGGGGCAACCAGATGGGGACCATCTCCAATCAGCTTCGTGATCTCTTCACCACGGAGATCGTCGAGAAAGGCAAGAACAAGCTCCGTGTCATCGAGCGCGAACGGCTGAACGAGATCCGCGGGGAGCTGAACTTCCAGCAGAGTGGCGAAGTGGACACCGCCACCGTGCAGAAGATCGGCAAGCTGCTCGGCGTGAAGTACGTGATGACCGGCAAAGTCACCCGCTTCGCCTACAAGGAGGGTGGATTCAATACCGGCTGGGGCGTGGGGGCCCTGGTGGGCAAGGTGACCGGCAGTGGCATGGCCGGGGCCGTGGCCGGCAGCGTGAACGTGAAGAAGGCGTCCTTCACGGGGCGGCTCGACATTCGCCTGATCGAGGTCGAAACCGGGGAAATTCTTGGAGCCTGGAAAGATGAGGACAAGCTGGATGACACCAGCGTGAAGGTGGCCGGTACCGGCGCCGAGGTGTCCTATGACGAGGAACTGGTGAACAAGGTCTTCGAGCCCATCGTCCAGCGCATCGCTCCCAAGCTGCTGCGCGCCACGGTGGCGGCCCATGAAGAGGAATGATCCGCAAGGGTCAGTGAATCAATGCACCGGATGGGGCCCTTCGGGGTCCCTTGCCGTGTCCGGCAACCAGGTTTCCACGGTGGTTTGGATGGCGCCGGTGTAGGCGGGGCCAAGCGCTTCCGCGCAGTGGAGGTGCCAAGTGGCTACCTCAATCACGCGACTATGGACGAACCGCGCTGCCACCGAGCGCTGCAGGTCGGGTGGCGCGAGGCGGTCCTGGGTGGCCAGGAAGCAGAGGCTCGGCGTGGCCAGACGCAGCGTCCCCAAGCGGCGGATGAGGTCAGTGTCTTCTGGGGCATATCCGCCCAGGCGGCCCGCGGCGAAGGCCGCAGCGGCCCCGATAGAAGGCGCCAGGACATGCCACCAGCGGTCCTTCGGTCCGCGCACCAGGCGTTCGGCGAAGCTGCGGCTGCTGGCGGGGGCGCCCTCCCAGATGATGCCGGCCAAGGGTCCCTTGCCTTCGCGTTCCAGGTCGGCCAGGGCCAGCAGGCCCACGGAGGCCCCCAGGCTGCGGCCCAGGAGGAGGATCCTGCGGCGCGGAAGGCCCGAGGCTTCCAGGTGATGCACCACCCGGATGACATCCTCGGACTCCCTGACCCCGAAGGTCACGGCGGGGACCGGGCCACCGCGTCGCATGGCATCGTCCCGCCGCCGGTAGGTGAAGATGGCCCCATCAAGGCGCGGGAACCACTTGATGGCAGGGCTGGTGCCCCACCGGTCGTCACCGAATCCATGAAGGAGGAGCACCACGCCTGGTGAGGGTGTGGGACGGGTGAACCGCCACAGATCAAGGCCTTCCGCATCCTGGCTGGACCAATGGCCTCCCGGGTCCCCGTCCCGACCCTCCGCCAGTTCCCGGTAGGTGGCCTCCACTCGGGAAAGGGACTGCGGGTGGTAAAAGGGTGGATCCACCAGTTCCCGGGCCACCGACTGGGTTTTCCATCCAACGAAGCCAGCGATGCCCAGCAGGGGGGCCAGCCCGAGGGCCATCCAGGCCTTGCGCTTCACCAGTAGCCCGTGGTGATGAGGAGATCCGAAGCCACAGCTGGCATCCCGCACTGGCAGCCGAGCCGCTGTTCAGTGCCGGCCTCGATCTTCGCGAGGACAGCGGCTTCGAGTGGGGAAGGGGGTGCGAGGCTATCGGCGCCCCGCAGCACGGTCATCACGCACTTCCCGCAAGCACCGCGCCCAGAGCAGGCTGAGGCCACGGGGAGGCCCACCCCGAGGCACAGGTCCATCAGGGTTCCAGGACCGCTGAGGATGTGGTCCCGGCGACGGGTCTGAGCCACCACCGCCATGGCTATTTCATGAGGACGGCGGTCACCCCGGGAAGCCCCTCCGCCGTGGGCAGGGGGTCCGGCTTGCCATAGAGCACCGCGTCGAGGCGCTGGGTGAGTGTGACTTGGTAGAGGCCCTTGTCGGTGGGCAGGTCCAGTTCGCCCATGTCTGGGCTGAAGGTCTCCCGCTGGCTGGTCAGGAAGAACCGGTGCTTGCCGGGTGGGAGTCCCTTCACCTGGAGGATGATGGCGGCCTTGGGTGACTGCTGCACGGGGATGCGGGTGCCGTCCACGCTGAGCTCCACGGGGCCCCTGACGGCGCGGGTGAACCGGAAGACCACCGATCCCGCGGGAATCGGAGCACTGGGCGTCAGGGGCACCTTCCGGCAGCCCAGGAAGCACGCGGCGCCCATCAGCACCAAGGCGGGAAGAACGGGGTGGAACTTCATGAATCCTCCGGAGCTTTCATCATATGCGATGAATGCCAGGGAGGTCTCAGGGCACCTTCAGTCCCGCTGGATCAGCACCACGGCCTGGGCGGCGAGGCCTTCGCCGCGTCCGGTGAATCCCAGCTTTTCCGTGGTGGTGGCCTTCACGTTCAGGGCATCGGCCGGGAGGCCCAGGAGGGGCGCCACGCCATCCCGCATGCGCACGCGGTGAGGCCCGATCTTCGGGTATTCGCCGATGAGGCATACATCCGCGTTCACCACCCGCCAGCCCCGCTCCGCCAGATCACCCATGACCCGATCCAGCAGCAACGTCGAGGCCGCGCCCTTGTAGGCCGGATCAGTGTCGGGGAAATGCTGCCCGATGTCTCCGAGTCCGGTGGCGCCCAGCAGGGCATCCATGAGGGCATGCAGCATCACGTCGGCGTCGCTGTGCCCTGCGAGCCCTCGGTCGTGGGGAATGTCACAGCCCATGAGAATCAGGGGACGGCCCTCCTCGGGGGCGGCGAAACGGTGGACGTCAAACCCCTGGCCGACCCGGATCGAGCTCATACGCCCTCACTCCCGAGTGCCCGGTGACCGCCGGTGGATTCGTCCGAGACTTTGAAGGTTCCGGTGATGGGATGCTCGGGCAGGGTGATGACCACCTCGGTGCCGCTGCCTTCCTCGCTGAGGAACTCCAGGCTGCCGCCGTGCTCCTCGACGATTTTCTTGACGGTGGCCATGCCGAGCCCCGTGCCCTTCTTCTTCCCATAGCTGAAGAAAGGTTCGAAGATTCGCTTGATTACCTTGCGGGGGATGCCGCGGCCCCGATCCCTTACGCGGATCTGGACACCCCCCGTCACTTGGGACCACGACACAACGATCTCTCCGCTCATGTCCGTGGTGGCGTCGAGGGCGTTGGCCATGAGGTTTTCCATGACGCGCGTGAACTGTGCGGGATCCAGCTTGACCAGGCAGGTGGGGCCTTCCGTGCGAAGCTGGACGCCCAGTTCGGCGGCGCGAGGGGCCACGGGTTCAAGGATGGCGTCGAGGAAGACGCGAAGATCCACGGTTTCCCGGTTGGGCTCGCGCACCTTTGCAAAGTCGAGTACGTCCTGGCTCAGGTGGGTCAGGCGGTCCACGCACTCCAGGATCTTGCGGCAGTGGTGCCGGATCTTGTGGTCCTCGGTGGACAGCTCCAGCAGATCCGCGTGGCCGCGCAGGACGAAGAGTCCGTTCTTGAAATCATGGATGATGGAACTGGCCACCTGGCCCACGGTGGCGAGCACGTGGCTACGGAGGTTCTCCTCAGAGAGCCGGGTGCGTTCGATGGCGATGGCGCAGAGGGCGACGATGGCCTCGAAGGTCTCCCGGTCCGGCGGTTCAGTGATGGGTTTTCGGCTGTCGAGGTAGACCACGCCGAGCCGTCGGCCCTGGAGCACCAGGGGAAGGCAGAGGATGGTCTTCAACTCAAGCCGCTGAATGGAGTGCTGATTCATCAGATGGTGCTCGTCCGCAACGTTCAGGATCCAAACCGGATCCCCCGTCTCGAATACCTTGTGCACGCTGGAAAGCGATAGCTGGATGCTGCCTTCGAGCTCCTGGCCCAGGTTGCGCTGGACGCGGGTCGTGAGCTCGCCGTTTTCCAGCAGCATCAGGAAACCGCGGAAGGTGCCTGAAATGGAAAGGAGCTTGTCCATGGACTGTTCGAGAAGGTCCTCGAGATCCACTTCCTGCGCCAGTAACTGGGCCGTTTCTAAAATGGCCTGAAGATGCAGTTCGGAACTGGTCTGATCCAGGCTCTGCAGGGTAAGGGTGTAGGCTCCATCCGCCAGACGGAGCGGAGTCCCCGGCTCCCAGGCCTCTCGGCCAAGTTGCTGACCCTTGTAAAAGCATCCATGGGTGGTCTGGAGATCCTCAGCCCACCAAATCTCATCACGAAGCTCCAACCGCAGATGGTTGCGGCTGATCATGTTGTCAGAGAGCACGACATCGCAAAGGCTCTGCCTTCCCAGGGTGACGGAGCGGGTGAGCGGCACGGTGCGCTCGAATCCATGGCGGTCTCGGATCAGGAGCTGATAGCGCTGGGCCACAGCATCTCCCGGGCGTTGGGGGAAGGAGGGGGGGGGGTCGATTGCGTGAACCCAAGATTATCCCGCCGTCGGCTGGACACAAGTGGAAGTCCCGTGAGGAAATAGGAGTCATGCACCGACACCCTGATCTGGATCCAACTGGTGAAGCCGAGGACCCGGCTGAATACTCGCTGAGGCCGCAGAGGCTGCAGGAATATATCGGCCAAGAGAAGGTAAAAGCCCGGTTGGAGATCGCCCTTCAGGCGGCCACCAAGCGCGGGGATGTGCTGGACCATGTGCTGCTCTTCGGTCCTCCGGGGCTGGGAAAGACGACGCTGGCCCACGTGCTCGCCAATGAGATGGGGGCCCCGTGCAAGGTCATCCAGGCCCCCGCCCTTGAAAAAAAGGGAGATCTGGCTGCGATTCTCACCAACCTGGAGGCAGGCGAGTTCCTCTTCATCGACGAGATCCATCGCCTGTCCGCGCCCATCGAAGAGTTGCTCTATTCGGCCATGGAGGATCGGAAATTGGACATCCTCATCGGCCAGGGCCCAAGCGCCCAGACGCTGAAGGTGGACTTGCGCCCCTTCACCTTGGTCGGAGCCACTACGCGGGCCGGCTTGATCTCCAAGCCCCTCCACGACCGGTTCGGCCTGGTCCACCGCCTGGAGTTCTACACCCGTGCGGAACTGGCCATCATTGCGAATCGGTCGGCGGACCTCCTCGGCATCCACCTCGCCAGGGAAGGTTCCGAAGCCATCGCCCGTCGCAGCCGTGGCACGCCGCGCATCTGCAACCGCCTATTGCGGCGCTGCAGGGATTACGCGGAAGTGAAGGGCGACGGCACCATCACTGAGGCCTCCGCGGATGCCTGCCTGAAACTGCATGAAGTGGATGATCTGGGCCTCGACGCCTTGGACCGCGAGTACCTCCAAGCCATCTGCCACAAGCATCGTGGGGGGCCGGTGGGCCTCCGCACCCTGGCGGCTGCCCTGGGAGAGGACGAGGGCGCTTTGGAGGATTTGGTGGAGCCCTACCTCATGCAGGTGGGTTTTCTTGACCGAACGCCCCAGGGACGGAAGGCCACGGACGCGGCCTACGCCTACCTGGGGGTGAAGTCGGACCCTGGGCCGCTATTCCGGTAGCTGGTCGCTCAGCGTTTGAGATCAACTTTTTTCGGGTCGAGCTCTGGATGCTTGACTGTGGGGAGCGATCCCCCCTTGGCCACGCCGTTGGTATCGTGGGCCAAGGTCTGGTCCTTGCGAACACAGACCCCCTGGAGCGTGCCGCCTTCATCCACCACCAGGGAACCAACTTCAACATCACCTTCGACATAACCTGTCCCGTGGATCTCGAGACAGTCCGTGATTTTCATGGTGCCCTCAGCCCGGCCAGTGACGACCAGATTCTTGGCGAAGATGGTGCCCTTCACCACACCCCCTGGAGCAATGGAAACTTCTCCCGTGGAATGGATGATGCCTTCCACCACGCCTTCCACTCGGAAGCTTCGCGCACCAGTGTGGATCTCCCCCGTGAACATGACATCCTTGCCCAGCAGGGAATGGATGGCGGAGGCGGGTTCAGGCTTGGATTTGCTGTTACCGAAGACTGCCATGGATAACTCCTTGAATCAGGACTTCTTACCGAGGGCGTGGAGCCACTGGCGCTGGAGCCGGAGATACGGCTGAGGGTTCACGGGTTTCCCGTTCCGGCGGACCTCGTAATGGAGGTGGACACCAGTGGCATTTCCCGAGCGTCCCATGGCTCCCAGGATATCCCCCCGCAGCACCTTCTGACCGGCTTTCACATTCACATGGTTCATGTGGGCGTAGAGGGTCTCCTGGTCCTCGGTGTGACGGACTCGCACGCCCCATCCGTAGCGGTCCATCCATCCCGCTTCTAGGACTTCACCATCGGCGGTGACCTGGATGGGTGTGTCGAGCGCGTTGCTAATGTCGATCCCCATGTGGTAGCCGAGCAGGCCGTCACCCGCCTCATTGGCCCGGGAAAAGGGGCTGACCCGCACCCCGAATCCTGAGCTGAGGTAGCCGGCGGTGGGTTGGATCGAAGGTGTGTGGTTCCAGGCCCGGATCACGGGCTCCAAACGCGCCCTCACCACGGCGGCCTGTTTGGCGGTGTAGTCGAGATCCTGGCGCAGGCGGGACAGGCGTTCCTGGGTTCCGGGCGGAAGGGGCGCAGCCATCGACTGGCCCGATGGTGCGGGCAGGGGGGAACCTGCCGGAGCCTTGGGATCGAGCAGCTTCA
>JANXYT010000201.1 GCA_025355915.1 Holophagaceae bacterium | reverse complement strand
ACTGGGCGACGGCTTCCTTCTTGAGGCCGTCGATGGTCTTGTAGCTCTCGATCTTCACCTTCATGGTCAGCGCGGCGAAGAGCTTTTCGGCGAAGGCGGTCTGCACTTGGGTGTAGAGGGCGTCATTGCGCACGGCCTTGACGGCGGCGACCTTGGGCTTGCCCACCTTGGCCTGCAGGTCCTTCTGCAGCTTCACGAGGACCTTGATCTGCTCCTGGCCGAAGGCGAGGGCCTTGACCATGTCGGCTTCCAGCACTTCCTTGGCGCCGCACTCCACCATCACCAGGGCATCGGCGGTGCCGGCCACCAGCAGGTCGATGTCGCTATCGACGCGCTGCTCGACGGTGGGGTTTACCACCAGCTGGCCATTGACGCGGCCCACACGGACGCCGCCGATGGGGTTCACGAAGGGGATCTCGCTGATGATGAGGGCCGCGGAGGCGCCCACCATGGCGAGCACCTCAGGGGCGTGCTGGCCGTCGTAGCTGAGCACCTGGGCGGTGACCATGGTGTCGCCGTTGTAGCCCTCTTCAAAGAGGGGGCGCAGGGGGCGGTCGATGAGGCGGCTGGTGAGGGTTTCCTTGGTGGTGGGGCGGCCTTCGCGCTTGAACCAGCCGCCGGGGATCTTGCCCGCGGCCAGCACGGGCTCGCGGTAATCCACGGTCAGGGGGAAGAAGTCGATGCCTTCCCGGGGGGTGCCGTAGCACACGGCCACGAGGACCATGGTGTCGCCCTGGCGGACGACGACGGCGCCGTGGGCCTGCTTGGCGATGCGGCCGGTCTCGATGGAGATGGGCGTGCCGCCCAGGTCCACGGACACGGTGGTGGGTGTGAATTTCAATGCGTTCATGAAGTCTCCGGGGCCCGCAGGCCCTATGAGTGCCTAACAAAACCCCCACGGGGCCGCACGAGGGTCGCCGGGCGAGCCAGGCGAGGAACGCGAGGAGACGCGTAGCGGGTACTACGCGCGACGAGCGTGACGCTGCATCGCGACGCCCGCCGCCCCTCGCCCGGAGGGATGAAGCCAGGCTGGGGCCCCGCGGGGTCAGGGCCCTTGGACAACGAACCACGTTGCCCTGCGGGCCCTTCCTTGCGGTGCATCCAGCCTGGCTTCATCGCGGCCTCATGGGGGTGTTGTTAGGCACTCTTTGGCCCCCCCTGAGCCCGGGCACCGGCCCGAAGCCCCTGCGATCGCTCCATGAAACCCGTCCGCCGAGTCCTGAACCAGGAGGGGGAGGTGGGCTTCCTGCAGAGGTCGCCGCCGAAGGGGAGCAGGTGAAAATCGGCAGGGAAAGGATATCACGCATGATGTTCTTGAACGAGGACCCGGATTAAAGGGCAGGCGAGCCGCAACCGATGAAAGGTGAAAGGCAAAAGGTGCCTGAAGACCCAGGGGTTTCCTTTTGATTTTCCTCCTGCTGTGCGAAAATTAAGGGTTCCAGCCACCTTCAACCAGGTACCACGCGGGTGGGTCCAATTCCTTGCCGATTTCGAGGATGCTTGTGACATCAATGTGGATGCAGATTGCGGTGGGAGCGGCCCTCGGGTTGGGACTTTCCCTGTCCGTCATCCGCTGGGTGGCTCCCCTGGGTTGGATGGATCAGCCGGACGAGTGCCGGAAGCATCATGCCCGCCCCACGGCCCGCACCGGGGGTTTGGTCCTCTGGATCGGTCTCATCGCCCTCCAGGTGTCGGGCAAGGTGCCCTTTACCCTGCACCTTCCCGATTGGTTCGCGATCCATGCGATGGCCTTCACGGGCCTGCTGGATGACCGGTTCAACCTGCGGGCCCGCTACAAGGCGGTGACCGGCCTGGTGGTGGCCTTGACCCTCGCCTTTCACATGACCCAATCCCTGGGCCAGGCCATGCGGCTGGTGCCCTTCCTGGGCATGGACCTGCCGACCTATCCGCTCATCATCTTCCCGCTCCTGATGCTGTGGTTCTGGGCGGTGCCTCAGGCCTACAACCTGATCGATGGGATCAACGGCCTGTCGCTGGGGTTCGCCGCCCTCCTGATGGGGGTGCTGGGGTGGAACCTGGGCATCCAGCCAGCCTTGCTCTGGGGTGGCCTGGCCGCCGTGCTGGCGCTTAATTTCCCCAAGGCCCACCACTTTCTTGGGGATTGCGGTGCCCTGATGCTGGGCACCCTCTTCGCGATCCTGGGGGTTCAGGCCTTCGGGTTCAGCCATCCTGATTTGCTGCTCTGGGTGTTCGCCTATCCCCTCGTCGATGTCTGCCTGGTGGTGAGCATCCGCCGCTGGAACAGTGCCCCGCTCAGCCAGGCCGACCGCAGCCACCTCCATCACTGGATGCTGGAGCGGGTGGGTGGGAAAGCCTGGCTGGCCACGCCGCTGCTGCTCGGCTTTGCCGCGCTACCCATGCTGCGGGCGACGGCCATCCCGGGACATGTACCTATTTCAACTTTGGGGGCGATGGGCCTAGTGCTGCTTGCCTTCAATGTCTTCATGGATCGCGCAGCGAGACCTTCGAGGTCGATGGCGGCGGCCCAGGTTCGCCGGGAGATCCCCATCATGGCGTCAGGGACGCTGCGGGAAGCTTCTGGAGCCCACCGCAGCATGGCGACGGGGGCCTTCCGGGAAGCGTCTGGATCCCACCGCAGGCTCTGATCGGTTCCATGGGTCCTGATCTGCGCGGCTCAGGCATACTCGATATCAGTGAGCTTTGCCCCCGGGCCGGACGGATGTCGCATCCGGGGGACTTTTCATAGGACTGTTCTGATGCGCATCTTCCCTCGTGTTGTTTTATGGATGGCAACCACGGCCCTGTTCGCCCAGCTACCGCAGGGGCTGGATCTCCAGGCGCTGAAGCAGGCGGCTTCGGCTCAGGGGGTGACCGGGGCCGCCGATACCTTGCCCACGCGGGCGGCGGGGGTCTCGCCCACCGGTGCGACGCCGGAAGAGTCGGCTCGCCTGCGCAGCGAGGATGAAAAGGTGGACGAGGAGATCCGGAGCCTCAAGCGCCGAGAGAAGGGCCCGCGGCGGTTCGGCGCGGACCTGTTCGAGGTGCGCCAGCGGGGCTCGGCCTCCACCGAGGGCGGGATCTCCGAGGACTACGTGCTGGGCACGGGGGACCGGCTGAACCTGAATGTCTTTGGCAGCGCCACTTTTGACCTGCCGGTGCAGGTGGATGGCCGCGGCGAGATCGTCATTCCGAAAATCGGCACGGCCAAGGTGGGCGGCCTGACGCTGGGCAAGGCCAAGGCGGCGGTGCAGGGGCTGGTGAGCCGCAACTTCTCACGGTCTTCGGTGGACCTGCAGGTGACCAAGCTGCGGGAAGTGCGCGTGTTCGTCATGGGCGAGGTCTACAAGCCGGGCAGCTACCTGGTGTCGAGTCTGAGCTCCCTGGTGAATGTGCTCAGCCTGGCGGGCGGTCCCACCGCCGTGGGCAGCTTCCGGGATATCCGGGTGATGCGCGGTGGTACCAAGGTGTACACCCTGGATCTCTATCCCCTGCGGGCCGAGGGCCTGGGCAACCCCAACGCGGCCCTGCAGAACGGCGACACGGTCTTCGTGCCCCTGGCGCAGAACCAGGTGATGCTGGAGGGCGCCTTCGCCCGGGTGGCCCAGGGGCCCATCAAGGAGTTTGAAGACGAGCGGATGTTGCTGCTGAACAAGCCCGTGGATCCCGATGAGGAAATGCTGGAGCGGGAGATCCGTCGCCTGGAATTCCAGCTGCTGCAGGGGCCGCGCGAGTCGGCCAAGGATGAGAAGACCACCAAGCAGACCGAGGCCACGGATCGTTCCCAAGCCCAGGATTACTGGCTGGGCCTCATGCCGAAAGCCCCGGCTCCTTCCACCCAGAGCCAGGATGCCAAGGCTCGTTCGACCAATGGGAGCGAGCCCCTGTCCTTTGACGAACGCCTCGCCGTGGAAGCCCGCGTGGGGCAACTCAAGCTCCTGCTGGCCGCCCTGGTCATCAAGCCACGGGGCGACCACCGGCTGCGCAAGGAGCCGGTGCTGGGGCAGGAACCCAGGGATGAGAACCTGCCGGAGTGGCGCCGCCTCTGGGACCTGAAAGGCGTGGCGCCCCGGATGCAGTTCGAAATGAAGGCCAATGAAACCACGGCTGATGCGTTGAGATATGCGGGCGGGCTCTTGCCGGAATCCGCTCCCGCCTCGCTGACGCTCCGGAAGCGCGGCGTGGATGGGGCCTTTGAAGCCGTGGATGTGTCCCTGCCCCAGGGACGTCCGGCGCCCCTTGGCTGGGGTGACGTCCTGTCGGCCCTCCCCCGGCGGAACGCCCTCTCCGAGCGGAGTGTCACGGTGACCGGGTGGGTGCGGGTGCCGGGAGTCTTTGCATGCACGGGGGGGCTGCGGGTGGGTGATCTGCTGGCCCGGGAATCCCAGGTGCTTCCCGATACCTACCAGGCCCGGGGCGAGATCGTGAGAACCCTGGCCGATGGCACCACCCGCTTCCTGAGCTTCGATGTGG
>JANXYT010000196.1 GCA_025355915.1 Holophagaceae bacterium | reverse complement strand
GTACACCGAGATCAATGCCGTCGGCATGTCCGCCCCCTGAACCCTTGATTTTTCCACGGCGGGGCGCCTTCCGGAAGGCATGGATGTTCGGGGTCCAGGTTTCCGGGTTGCTCGGCCCACCTTTACCTCCCGGTCGCCAAGCCCCATCCTGATAGGCCTGGAGTGGGCCCATGCCGACGATCAAGATCAACGACGTTGAACTGAGCGTGACCCCCGGCACCCTGGTGCTGGATGCCTGCCGTACGGTGGGCATCGATATCCCCCACTACTGCTACCACCCGGCCCTCACCCCCGTGGCCACCTGCCGCATGTGCCTGGTGGAGATCAAGGGTCAGCCCAAGCTCGCCACCAGCTGCACCACCACGGTGCCGCCCGCGCCCAAGGACAACCCCGACGCGGTGGTGATGGAGGTCCTCACCAACACGCCCGCCGTGGCCGACGCCCGGGCCGGCGTGATGGAGTTTCTGCTCATCAACCACCCGCTGGATTGCCCCATCTGCGACCAGGCCGGTGAGTGCAAGCTGCAGGACTACTCCTACCACTACGGCAGCGGCGACTCCCGCATGGCCGAGGTGAAGCGGCGCTACCGGTACGAGGATCTGGGCGCCAAGATCGTCATCGACAAGAACCGCTGCATCCACTGCACCCGCTGCGTGCGGTTCACCCGCGAAATCAGCGGCGGCGGCGAGCTGATCGTGGCCCAGCGCGGCTCCCACCTGGAAGTCACGACCTACGCCGGCAAGAGCATGGATCAGAATCCGTACGCTGGCAACGTGGTGGACCTCTGTCCCGTGGGCGCCCTCACCAGCCGCGATTTCCGCTTCCGCAAGCGGGTCTGGTACCTCAAGAGCGTGCCCTCCATCAGCCGCCACTCGGCCTTGGGCAGCCCGATCTGGATTGATCACGAGGGTAACCAGATCCATCGCTTCCGTCCCCGCCCGCTGGAGGGCAAGGAGACCACCCACTTCATCAGCGACGAGGAGCGCTACGCCTACGCCCACTACAACCGTCCGGGCCCGGCATCATCCCCCGCGCTGAAGGCCGCGCCGGCCACGCTGGAAGCCATCCGCGAGGCTCTCCAGGCCGCCGGTCCCGTGGCCGTCATCGGGCAGGGCACCTTCGGCTGCGATGCCGCCCAGCGGCTGGGCGAATTGGCTTCGTCCTCCGATTTGCGCTATGGCAGCGGGGACAAGACCATTGCGGTGGTGCTGCCCAAATACCAGACCAGTGCCGATGGCATCTTGAACCGCCGCGGGTTCATGGAGCGGGGCTTCCGCTTCGGCGCCCTCGACGATCTTCTTGGCAAGGCGCAGAAGGGCGAGGTCAAGGCTGTGGTCCTGCTCCACGATGCCGCCTTTACCAGCGCGAAGGAGGCCGACCTCCTGGCTCAGATTCTCAAGGCCACGGCCTTCAGCCTGGCCCTGGAGGTGGAGCCCTCGAACCTGGGCCGGGCCGCCACGGCCTGGCTGCCCATCACAAGCTACGCCGAAGAGAGCGACTTCATCGTCAACCACGATGGCGAGCTGCGGCGGTATCTGAAGGCCCTTCAGCCGCCCAAGGGCGTCCGTACCGTCCCTGCCTGGGTGAAAGAGCTGGCCGCTGTTCCGGTGATGGCTTAGCCAGGGGCCGTTCCTCCCCCCGCTCCAGCTGGCCCTGATGCAACGACGGGCGCCCGAAGGCGCCCGTCGTCTGACAGGCTGAAGCCTACTTCTTCGCGACCTTCGCATCCTCGACGATGATCGCGTAGGTGTAGCCGGCTCCGAAATCCTTGTCCACGCGCACCACGCCCTTGATGGTCACCACATCCCCTTTGGCCACCGAATCCTGGCTCGTGACGGTGATGTCGTGGGTGCCCTTGGCCGCATCCCCACTGCCATCCTGCAGGTGCATCCAGTTCTTGCCCATGACGCCGGGGTTGTACTTCACGACCTTGCCATGGATGGTGACGGTCTTCTCCTTCAAGCTGCCCTTCTGGGACCATACCTCGGCCACGGTCCGGGCATCGGCCCCGGTGGCTTTGTCGACCTTGCCGACGGCTTCCATGGGGACGTTAGGGGCGCCCATCTGACCCTTGGGTGCGCCGGCGGGGGCTCCAGGCGCGGAGGCGGGAGCTGCTGCGATCCCGCCGGCAGGCGCCAGGGAACCGAAGTAGACCTCGGCGAAGGTACGTTTCAGGGTCTTGGATTCGAAGTTGGTCATCAACATGGGGTTGGCGATGGTGACTTCGGTGCCCTTCTCGATCTTGGCCTCCGGGACAGCCGCCCAAACCTCGCCCCTGGCGGTCTGGAGGCGCAGGTAGCAGTAAGGGGAAGCGTCAATCCGCTCCAGCACCTTGCCACTCAGACCCTGAGCCGCCATGGGCGCATCGGCCTGAGGCATTCCGCCAGCCGTCGGCTGGGTGGAGGCGGCTACGATGGCATCCGATTTCTTGGATTGGCAGCCAACGGCAGCCGTGAGGACGAGTAGCAGGGGAAGGGCAACGCGCATCGAAGAAACTCCTTGTGGGAACCGGGAAAGGACCGGGGCAAGCATGAGCTTAAAGCCATCATCCTATGACTGGGATCAAGGCGCGACCGTTGTGGCCTCTGATGTTTGATGCAGGGCGCTTACAGCGCGTTCCGGGCCGGATCGTCCCAGAAGGGGTAGAAGCAGTACCACTGGCTGGGATGGCGGCGGATCAAGGTTTCCAGATCGGCCACATAGGTGCGCATCCCGGCCTCGATCTCGGCCATGCGCTCCCCCCGGCCACCTCGGATCCGGATGGGTTCCCCAAAGTGGGCGTGGAAGCGGCGATCCTCGTCGGTGTAGAAGAAGCTGGTGACGATGGACGCGCCCGTCATTGCGGCCAGCTCCCAAGGGCCCCGGGGGAAGGGCACCTCTCGTCCGAAGAAGCTCATGGACACGCCGTTCAGGCTGTAGTCGCGGTCCCCCTGCATGCCCACCAGGGAACCCTCCCGCAGTAGCTTGACCAGGGGCAGGGTGGAGAACCCGACGCCATCCACGGGAAGGCCCACGACACCGCCCTGGGTGCGCATGCGGTCCCGGAGGCGCTCCACGGCGGCGAAGCGGTCGGGCTTGTAGACTGCGTGGACCTTGAGGTTGCGGGCCCGCAGCAGCAGGCCACCCAGTTCATAGTTGCCCGCATGCGCCGTGAGCAGGATGACACCCCGCCCCTCCGCGATGGCGGCGTCAATGTGCTCGAGACCCTCAATGCTGGCGAACTGGGCCAAGGCCTCCTCCGGTGGCCGCTGGCCATAGAAGAAGAAGTCCACCCAGGCCCGTGCGTGCTGGCGCACCATGTCGCGGGCCGCGCGGTCGACGGTCGGGTGGGACGGCTTCAGGCCCATGACGCGCGCGGTGTTGCTCAGGATCGCCTCGAGGTACTTGGGCCGCAGGTCCATGAAGGCATTGGCGACCTGATCCGCGATCTCGTGGCCACGCTCCCGGCGCGCGATGGACCGGGCCAAGAAAAAAAACAGGGGAAACAAGGTCCCGAAGACGGCGCCGTAAGCGAGGCCAAGGAGCTTGGAGTCGGACTGCATGCGATCTTGCATGCCCCAGGCTAGCAGCGGGTTTGGGTCGGGATTGGCAGTTCGATGAAGAAGGCGGTGCCCCGGCCCGGTCCACTTTCGATCTGAATGGTGCCGTGGTTCTGGAGGACCAGGTTGTGGACGATGGCCAAACCGAGACCTGTTCCGGCGGGTTTGGTGGTGAAGAAGGGCTCGAACAAACTGGCCATGTGCTCCGAAGGAATGCCTGGGCCGTCATCCCTCACTTCCAAATGGACGGTAAAGGGCCGGGGGCTGAGGGTGATGCAGATGGATCCCGCAGCACCCATGGCG
>JANXYT010000177.1 GCA_025355915.1 Holophagaceae bacterium | reverse complement strand
TGTCGCGCGGGCCTCGAAACCCGCGCGTGGATTGAAACTGCGAACTCGAACTGATCCGAACCATTGATTCCGGTCGCGCGGGCCTCGAAACCCGCGCGTGGATTGAAACTATTCCCATCTGGTAATTGTTCCACGGCTCTGCGTCGCGCGGGGAGGATGAACCCTGTCTTCCATCTCCCCATGCCCATGACCTTTTGATGACCCAGATGGTCGGCTCGAAGGGGAGGTCCATTCCCGTCGATTTGAAGGGGACGGTGCTTCATATTGATGGAATTAATCGGCATGATTAATCAATTTATTTTTTATAAATACATACAATAAATAGAGTTATCATATGGCATTAAAAATGCATCAGATCCCATAGATTAAGGCATCTACCCATGGGATCTCGGACTGCTAGGTTTCACCGCGCCACGTTGTTCGTTGCCCCTCCAACGGCGACTGGGCTGCCGCCTGTGCAAGACAAGGAGCGGAAGCAATGACTCAACCTCCGATTTTTCTGCACGATTTCCAGAGCCAGCCAGCCAAGCACCACTCTGGGCAGGGCGCGATCCTGGAATGGATTGCGGCGGCCCATGCCCAGGCCGAAATCACCCTGCAGAAGCCGGCCACGGACGAGGAGCGGGAAACCATCACGCGGAAGTTCCGGAAACTGGTGTTGCGCTTCGGCTGCAGCACGGATCGGATCAGTTCCCGGAACGCCTTTCTGGACGACTTCACCCACACCGACTGGGACCGGATGCGGATCTTCCAGTTGAACGAATTCCCGTCGGGGAAGCCCTGCGGCGAGCGCAGCCGGTTCTTCCGGGAGGTTAGCGGCCTCGCCTTCGACCAGTTCTACTCGGAAGCAGCGGAGCCGCCGCCGGTGCTCATTCATGTCACCTGCACGGGGTACGTCTCCCCCAGCGGGGCCCAGCGTCTGGTGGCCAAGCGGGATTGGGGCCGCTTCACCGAGGTCTTCCACGCCTACCACATGGGCTGCTACGCCTCCATGCCGGCCATTCGCATGGCCGCGGGCTTTGTGGAACGGGGCAAGACCCAGGTGGATATCGTCCACACCGAGCTGTGCACCTTGCACATGGATCCCACCCAGCATCTGCCCGAGCAGCTGGTGGTGCAGACCCTGTTCGCGGACGGCGTGATCCGGTACTCCGCCTCGCGCCTGGGGGAGGGAAGCTTGACCCGGCAGGGGCTGGAACTGCTCGCCACGCAAGAAGAGATCGCACCGGGCACGGAGGATGCCATGAGCTGGATGGTCTCCGACTTCGGGATGCTGATGGCCCTGTCCCGCAAGGTGCCGGACCACATCCGGGCGCACCTGGGACCCTTCCTGGACCGCCTGGCGGCCACCGCGGGCATGACCAGCGCCCAGTTATGTGAAAAGGCCCTCTTCGCCATCCATCCCGGCGGCCCCCGGATCATCGACGAAATCGCGGAACACCTGGGCCTGCGCCCCGAGCAGGTCCAGGCCAGCAATACCGTCCTCAGCAACTACGGAAACATGTCCTCCGCCACGCTGCCCCATGTGTGGAAAGCCATGTTGGAGGACGCGGCTGTTCCACCCGGCACTTCGATCGTATCCATGGCCTTCGGGCCGGGGCTGACCATCGCGGGCGCCCTGCTCCGGAAAAGCGGATGAACGGATTCGTTTGGTTCCTGCCCTTTGCCCTCCAGGGCCTTGCCATGGGTGTGGACGAGTTCGGGTTCCACCGCCGCCGCGCCCTGCCCCGCTTGGAATGGCTGGGGCATGCCCTGGACACGTCGGTGTTTCTGGCCTGCCTCGCCTGCCCCCTTCTGCTGCCCCCGGTACCGGCGAATCTCTGGATCTTCGGGGTGCTGGCGGTGGTCTCCTGCCTCCTCATCACCAAGGATGAATTCATCCACCAGCGCCTGTGCTCGGGCGGCGAGCACTGGGTGCATGCGGTCTTGTTCATCCTGCATCCCGTCGTCCTGATCGCCACGGCGTTTCTGTGGATGAGCACCGGGCCTGCCGCCCTGGCGGGTATGCCCGCCCCAGCCCCGGAGTTGGCGAGGGGCATCCTTCTGGCTCAGGGCCTCAGCGTGTCCGGCTTCCTCGCGTTCCAGCTCGTCTACTGGTCCAGTCGCAAAGGGCTCGAAGAGAACGGGCCCGGAATCAACAACGCCCTCTACGACGAGCTGGGCGAACGGTGGTACACGGCCACCGATGACCCCGTCGCCCTGCTGCGGGCTGAAGCCCGCCTGCGGACCTCCTGGGTGGTGGCGGAGCTCCGAACGCATTTCGGTGAGCGCCCCCTGGCCATCCTGGATGTGGGCTGCGGGGGCGGGTTTCTCGCCAACCCCCTCGCGGCGGCAGGACACGG
>JANXYT010000173.1 GCA_025355915.1 Holophagaceae bacterium | reverse complement strand
CCTGGGCGGCCATGAGGAGTTTCAGAACCGAATCGTGGATGCCTGCCGCGGTGTCGATCAGCAGCCAGTCCGCCGTTTCCGCCACCCGCTGGAGTCCCTGTACGAGCCGCAGCTCGCTCATGGTGTCGAGGCGGGTCAGTTCCTGGATGCCGCTGCTGGCGGGGATGATGCGGATGCCCATGGGGCCATCCAGCAGGATCTCCTCCAGCACCTTTTCGCCGCGCAGCACATGATCGAGGGTGTATTTCGGAGAGAGACCCAGGAGGATGTCGAGGTTCGCCAATCCGAAATCGGCGTCCATGACCACCACCCGTTGGCCCAGCTGGGCCAGGGAGAGGGCGAGACCGGCGACGACATTGGTCTTGCCCACGCCGCCTTTGCCGGAGGTGATGGCCAGCACACGGGCGGCGAAGAGGGGGGCCTCGGGACGCAGGCCCTGGGCCATGCTGCGGAGCCGGGATGCCTGATCGTTGCTCATTCGGCCTCCTTCATGGTGGCGGGGAGGATGAGGTCGGCCACCCGGCGGCTGGTGGCGAGTTCCAGGGCATCCGGCACTTCCTGACCCGTGCCCAGGTAGCTCAGGGGGCGTTTGACGCGTGCGAGGGTGCTGAGGATGGGCCCGAAGGTGGAGGTCTCATCCAGCTTGGTGAACAGCAGGCGGGTCGGGTGCAGCGGTTCGTAGCGGGCGGCGATCTCGGTCAGATCCCGGGGCTTGGTGGTGGCCGACAGCACCAGGTGCGTCTCGACTTCCGGGAGTTCGTCCAGCAGGCCCCGCAGCTGGCCCAGGGTCTCGGTGTCCTTGGGGCTGTGGCCGGGCGTGTCGATGAGCACCAGGGCGCGGTCCTGGTAGAAGCGGAGGGCGCTGCGGAGATCTTCCACGGTGAGGGCCACATGCATGGGGACCTGCAGAATCTGGGCGTACTGCTGGAGCTGATCCACGGCGGCCATGCGATAGGTGTCCAGGGTGATCAGGGCCACCTTCTGCTTGAGGTGGAGCTGGGCATAGGCCGCCAGCTTGGCCAGGGTGGTGGTCTTGCCCACGCCCGTGGGGCCCACCAGCGCCGCCACGCGCATCTTCCCGGGATCGAGCTGGATGGGTGGGGCCACGGGAATGAAGTCGGCGATGACGCGGCGGAGGAAGAGCCGGGCCCGCTCGGCATCCACGGCACCCGCTGCGGCATCGCCATCCTGGTCGGTCAGGGCGCGCTGGGCGTACTCGCACAGGCGCAGGGCGATGAGGGGTTCCACGTCGTTGGCCACGAGGTCGCCATACAACTCCAGCAGGCTCGGCGGCAGGTGGAGCTGCGCAGGTGGCATGCCCTGGCGCTGGATGCGGCTGAGCAGCGCCTTCATCTGATCCAGCTCTTTTAGGATCGAGGCGTTCCGCAAGTCATTGTCTTTCAGCGCGGCCACAGCACCCTTAATCTCCAGCAGTTCCCGGCGCAGGGGTTGGAGGTCCATGGGCGGCGCTGGCGGGGGTGCGGGTGTGGCCGGCTCGCGGGTGGGGCGCGGCGGTGGCGGAGTGCCCAGGGGGGGGCGAAGGCCATAGGTAAGGGCAGGGCTGCCCTTGGCCAGCGGAGGGTGTGCGGCCAGCACATGGGTCTGCGCCTCGTCCACGGCGGCGGTCACCTCAATGACCGATTCCTCGCCCTTTCCTAGCGCCGCGGGGCGGCGCCGGGTACGGGTCGACAGAATGAAGGCTTCTTCGCCCATATCCTTTTTCACGATGTCCAGGGCGTCCTGCATGGATCCGGCTTCGAAGGTCTTCACGCGCATGGTTGGCCCTTCACGACACAGTTCCGAGGTTCACGACGCGGACATCCATGGGGACCTCGCTGTGGCTCAGCACCACGAGGTGGGGCAGGGCGCGTTCGAGCAGGCGGCGGAGGTGGGGGCGCACCACGGGGTTGGTGAGCAGCACGGGTTGGGCGCCGGGCAGCAGGGCCGCGATGCCATTGGCGATGCGGGTGAGCAGCTCCTGGGTGCGGCCCGGCTCCAGGGCCAGGAAGCTGCCCCGGTCCGTTTGTTCGATGCCGCCTTGAAGGGTTTGCTCTAGGGCCGGATCCAACACCAGCACGCCCAATTCACCGGTGTCGGAGAGGTGGGGGCTGGTGAGCACGCGGCCCATGGCCTGGCGAACGTATTCGGTGATGAAGCCGATGTCCTTGGTCATGCTCGCTGCGTCCGCGGTGGCCTCGAGGATGCGGCCGAGATCCCGCACTGGCACGCGTTCGCGCAGCAGGTTATGCATCACTTTCTGCAGGGTTGTCACGCTGATGACATTGGGGATGAGGTCTTCCACCAGCTTGGGCGTGCTGTCCTTGAGGGTGTCGAGCAGATGCTGGACCTCAGGCCGGCCCAGCAGCTCGGGCGCGTGCTGCTTGATGAGTTCGGACAGATGGGTGGTCAGCACTGTCGCCGGTTCCACCACCGTGTAGCCGAGCATCTGGGCGCGGTCGCGCTGGGAATCGGGGATCCAGTAGGCGGGCAGACCGAAGGCTGGCTCGGAGGTTGGAGTCCCGGAGAGATCCTCCGTGGCGGTGCCGGGGTTCATGGCCAGGAACTGGGCGGGCTGGAGCTCGGCCCGAGCAATCTCCTCGCCTCGGAGGAGGATGCGGTAGGTATTGGGGGGGAGCTGCAGGTTGTCCCGGATGCGCACCGGGGGCACCACGATCCCCAGCTCCTGGGCCATCTGGCGCCGCACGGCCTTGATGCGTTCGAGGACTGTGCCGCCCTGGTTCACATCCAGAAGCGGGATGAGGCTATAGCCCACCTCCAGGCCCAGGGGATCGACCTTGAGCAGCCCCTCCACCCGGTCCACGCCTTCCGCAGCGGCGGTCTTGGCCTTCTCCGCGGCGGCCAGCTCCTCTGTGGAGGCAGGCACCACCTTGGGCAGCTTCCAGGCCGCATAGGCCATCACGCCGAAGATGGCGGCCATCACCCAGAAGGGAAAGAGGGGCAGGCCAGGCACAGCGCCGAATAGGAACAACACCGAGGCCGCGATGGCGAGGGGGCGGTGATCTGCCCCCAGCTGGCCCAGCACTTCGCTGCCCAAGCCCGAGGCATCGCTGCCGCTGCGGGTGGTGAGGATGGCGCCGCCCACGCTGATGAGAAGGCTGGGGATCACCGTCACCAGGCCATCGCCCACGGTGAGCAGGGTGTAGACCTCCAAGGCTTGCATCACGGGCAGGTTGTAGCGCACCACGCCGAGGATGATGCCCGCCACGATGTTGACCGCCAGGATGATCAGGGCGGCCACCGCGTCCCGCTGCGTGAACTTCACGGCACCGTCCATGGCCCCGTAAAAGCCAGCTTCTTCCTGGAGATCCTTGCGGCGCCTCCGCGCCTCATGTTCGTCGATGTAGCCCGCGTTCAGGTCGGCATCGATGGCCATCTGCTTGCCGGGCATGGCGTCCAGGGTGAACCGGGCGGTCACTTCGGCGATGCGGCCCGCGCCGTGGTTGATGACGAGGAACTGGATGGCCAGCAGAATCAGGAAGACCACCAGGCCAATGACATAGCTGCCACCCACCACAAACTGACCGAAGGCCTTCACCATGTGGCCAGCGGCATCCGCGCCCTGATCGCCGGCGTAGAGCAGAATCCGCCGGGTGGTGGCCACATTGATGGCCAGCCGGAAAAGCGTCACCACCAGCAGGACCGAAGGATACGAGCTGAACTCCTTGGGGCGGCGCACGTACATGCCCACCATCAGGATGAGCAGGCTCAGCGTGATGTTCAGGACGATGAGCAGATCCAGCATGAAAGCCGGAAGAGGCAGCACCATCACCACCAGGGTGATCATCACGAATACGGGCGCAGCGAGATCCGACCGCTTGGCCAGGCGGCCCATATATGGAAGCAGACGGTCCAAGAAGGTCAACATACCGACACCTGGAGTGTGCGGGGCGAGGCCTGTGCCAGTTGGGCGATAGGCTCTGGGCTGTGGGCTGTAGGAAGGGGCCGGGCAATCCCCGTGGCCTACCGCCCCAGCGCTACTCCGGACGGATCTTCAACCCATCCCAGCGCTCCGGGGGATGGAAGCGGCAGCGCCAGCCGGACCAGCTCACGCGCTGGAAGCTGACGGAACCCGGCCAAGGCACCCGGTCGAGCCAGGTTCGCAGGGCCCGCTGGAGGCGGAGGCGCTGCTCGGGCTCCAGGGCCGTGTCGGCGCCCACCCAGGCGCCGGGCCGCCGGGCTTTCACCTCCAGCAGGCGCAGTTCCGGCCCGCGGCTGAGGAGCAGATCCAGTTCCCAGCGGCCCAATTTCTGACGCCAAGCCACCAGGTCCCACCCCCGGGCCCAGAGCAACCAGAGGGTCAACCGCTCGGCGCGAAGACCGAGGCGGCGGGCCGCCTCACCGCGCCTAGACTTGGCCATGGGAATGGCCCAAAAAGACCAATGAACACCGCCAAGACGCCAAGAGCGCCAAGAATTGCAAAAGAGCTGCATTTGATTTTCCTTGGCGCTCTTGGTGCCTTGGCGGTGAACCTTTTTTCGAAAGGTGCTTCGACATCACTCGTCCCGCCTCGGCAGCAGCAGGCTGCGCTGGACTCGCTCGAGGCTGCCGTGAAGGCGCACGATCTTCCAGGCCAGGACCATGGCGTAACCCAGCCACACCCAAAGCAGGCGGGGATCCACCGGGGTACGCTTGAGGACATCGGTGCCGAGGTCCAGGCGCAGGCCCTGGAGGTACCACACCACGGCCCCGAAGGCGATGATCAGGTAGCCCCAGCGGATCCAGTAGGGACGCAGGCCCTCCTTCAGCTTCCACCGCAGCAGCAGCCAGCGGTCAAAGCGGTCCGCCTTCTCCTCCGCGAAGTGCAGGGCCACCAATTGGTCCACCAGGGGCGCGTAGCGGTGGACCTTGAGTTCCTGGATCTCCTCCTCGCCGTTGACCTTGCGCAGGAAGGCCGAGCGGATCTTCCCGATGCACTCCTCCCAGGGGGCCTCCTCCCGTTCGAGGGAAAGGTGCAGACGCACCAGCCCCACCCATAGCAGGGCCTGGGCCAGCAGCACCGCCCACAGGGACCAGCCCTGCCAGCCCTGGGTGCGGACGAGTTCGAGGAAGCGGGAGAGGTCCATGGGTCCAGCTTACGCTGTGGGCTATCAGCTATCGGCTGTTGGCGGCGCTAGACCTTGTTCCACGGCACTTCGCCCATGGCGAGGAAAGCTTCCCCGTCCAACCCCCGATCCTCGGCGCGCTGAAGGAGGTGCTGGAGGGCTTCGGCGGTGGCTTCGGCGTCCTGGAGGGCGCGGTGGGCGCGGGTGTTGGTGATGCCAAGGAACTCGCAGAGCTCGGCCAGGCTGCGCCGGGGCAGCTCGGGGATGAGTTTTTTGGCCAGCAGCCGGGTGCAGATGAGGCGGTGGCGGCGCCACACGCCTTCGGGCAGCCAGGCCTTGAGGAAGCTGCCGTCATAGGGGGCATGATGGGCCACCCAGACGCGGCCCTCGAGCTTGGGGGCCAGCTTCAGGGCCACCTGCTCCCAGGGGGGTGCACCCGCCAGCAGGGGCAGGCTGATCCCCGTGAGCCGCTGGATCTCTTCCGGGAGGAATCCCTGGATGGCTGCCAGGCTCGACCACCGCTCTTCCACCACCAGCCCGGACAGGCGCACCAGACCGACTTCCGTGATCTCCGAGGGCTGGAGGAAGCGGCCATCCTTGCCCCAGCGGGCCTTGGGGCTGCCTCCAGTGGTCTCCAGGTCCAGCACCGCGAACCTCAACTCCCGCAGGGCGGGAGAGGCGGATTCGAGGAACGGCGCCTGGGTCATGCGCTGACCAGGGTCTTGAGCCCATCCTTGAACAACACGTCCACCTTCTTGCCCATCTTCCGCTGCACGCGGCCCAGACCGAAGCTGGGATGGTCCATCCAGGAGCCTTCTTCCCAGCGCTCGCCCACGCGGTAGGGCTGGGCCTTCGCCCCGCCTTGCTCCAGGGCCAGCACCTGCTGGAATTGGGAAACCAGGGAGCCGGGACGCGGGCCCCCGGATTTGGCGGCCACGGCGATGCGCGGCGTGCGGGGTAGCGGCTCGGGTTTGGCCACGCGAAACTTGTGAACCGAGCGGCAGTTCCCGCAGATCAACCTCTCGGGCACGCCGTTGGTTACGGTCAGGACCTGATGTCGCGTTTCGCCGCCGCAGCGACCGCAGGGCGCATCCACATCCTGGCCAGCGTAGTAGGTCTTCGTCATGCGGCACCTCCTGTGCCGCACCCTCCGGGCTTCGGCTTCGTCAAAGTGGCACTCCGCTCCTGCTGCATGCTCATGGCTCCAGACTAGCAGGCCCATGGAGGCCTTGAAGTACGGGAAGGCGGGGGCTGTGGGGCCCCCGCCTTCTGCCGGATCCAAAGGTCACTGCTTGGTATGGTCCAACAAGCCGGTGTTCATGAAGTCGAACCCATCATTCCGGCTGCGGAGCACGTTGGTGAACGGGAAGCTGACATCCGTGTGCACGTGGATTCCAGGTGTCATGACCGCCTGGTAGATCAGCGTCCTCTTGTCGACGCCGTAGTAGTTGGTGACGTGACTCGTGCAGTTCAGGATGATCTGGTTGGAGGTATTGGAGAAGGCGCCCACGTGGACCGCCTCTACGAGTCCGTAGGGCCCGGCGGTGGCTCCGAAATCCTTGGTCATGAAGTAGCTGAAGCTGCCGTTGGCATTAAAGGTGTACTGGGTTGACGCGTTGGAGAAGTCAATGGGGTTGGGTATGCCGACGAAGAGCCATCGGCCGATCAGGGCGGCGTCAAACGGCTGGTTGACGGTGACCGTGCAGGTGGCGGAAAGGCCGCCCTTGCTGGCGGTGATGATGGCCGTGCCCCGCCAGATGGCAGTGACGAGGCCCGCGGCGTTCACACTGGCCACCGCTGGGGCGCTGGAGGTCCAGGTGACTTGGGCATCGTAGGGCGTCACGGTGGAGCCGTCCGAGAAGCGGCCCGTCGCGGTGATATCCATGGTTTGGCCGCCGGTACCCGTCGCGGAAGGGGGATTCAGGGTGATGGAGGTGAGGGTTGGGGCGGCGGCGCTCACGGAGATCGCAGCGGTGCGGAACACACCGCCCTGGCTCGCCGTGATGATCGTGGTTCCAGCGGCGATCCCCGTCACCACGCCGCCCGCATTCACGGTGGCCACGGAAGGGGCGGAACTGGTCCAGGTCAGGTGGGAATCCCAAGGGACCGTGCTGGTGCCGTTGGACCAGTTTGCGGTCGAGGTGATGTCCACGGTTTGACCGACGTTCAGGGTAGCGCTGCTGATGTCCAGGGAAATGGAGATCAGCGTGGGGCCAGCATTGACGGTGATGGCGGCTGTGCCGGAGATCCCCGTTGCACTGGCCGTGATGGTCGCGGTGCCCGCAGCCTGGGCCGTCACCACACCGATGGAATCCACCGTGGCCACGGTTGGGGCGCTGGACGTCCAGGTCACCCGAGTGTCATAGGGGGAGTCGGTGGTGCCGTTCGAGAGGTGACCCGTGGCTGCGATATCCACGGTCTGCCCGATGTTCAGGGCGCTGCTGATCGGGTTGAGGGTGATGGACGTGAGGGTGGGACTCGACGCGCTCACCGTGATGGCGGCCGTGGTAGTGCGGCCGTTGGCACTGGCCGTGAGGACTGCCGGGCCGGCCGCCACGGCCGTCACAAGGCCCGCCGCATTCACTGTGGCGACGGTGGGAGCGTTGGTGGTCCAGGTCACGTTGGCATCGTAGGGCGTCGTGGACGTGCCGTTGGACCAGTTGGCGGTGGCGGTGAAATCGACCGTTTGCCCGACATTCAAGGTGGCGCCCGCAGCCGGGTTGAGGGTGAGGGACGTGAGGGTGGGACTCGACGCGCTCACGGTGATGGCGGCCGTGGTGTTGAGGCCATTGGCGCTGGCTGTGAGGATGGCGGCTCCGGCAGCCACGGCCGTGACAACGCCCGCCGAATTCACGGTGGCCACGTTCTGCAGGTTGGTGGTCCAGGTGACGCTGGAATCGTACGGGTTGGTGTTGGTGCCATTGGACCAGTTGGCGGTGGCCGTGAAATCCGCCGTCTGGCCAATATTCAGGGTCACGCCGGCGGCTGGGTTGAGGGTGATGGAGGTGAGGGTGGTGGCTGCGGCACTGACGGTCACCGTGGCCGAACCCTGGATGGTGCCCTTGGCCGCCGTGACGGCGGCTGTGCCTGCCGCTACCCCACTCACCAAGCCGCTGGCGGAGACGGAAGCGTTCGCGGGGACACTGGAGGTCCATGTCACCTCGGCGTCATAGGGTGTGACCGTAGTGCCATCGGAAAAGTGGCCCGTGGCCTGAAGATCCACCGTTGCGCCAACGTTGAGGGTGGGCCCCGAGGGCGCCAGGGTGATGGAGGTCAGGGTCGCTGTAATGGGTGGTGGAGGTGGGGGCGGGGTGGAACTGCCTCCGCCACCTCCTCCACAGGCCAGGACCAGGATCGCCAGAAGGCAGGCGCCGGAGGCCCTAAGGAACCCGCTCCACCACGGGGCAGGCGACGGAGAGAGAGGGTGGACGGTGGGCATGGTGACCTCCAGGGTGTCCTCGCAAGGTTGAGGACTGCCCGGAGGGGTCAACAGGGACGGTTTCGTGAAAGGGGTTGGGCCACCCCCTCTTGCCTGGGTTTTCGACCTCGGCCGGACGGTCCAGGTTCCAACACCATTCCTTTGACTGGGTGGATCTCCTAGACTGGGGCAACCCCTCCCGGAGCCCCATCTGAGCGCCAAGACGCCCAACCTCTTTCTCGATCCCAAGAGCCGGGAGCCGGTCTATCT
>JANXYT010000140.1 GCA_025355915.1 Holophagaceae bacterium | reverse complement strand
TGTGCCAGTTCTTGTTGTAGATGAGGCGGAACCCGTACGGGTGGACCTTCTGACCCATGACTACTCCTCCCCGGCCGCGGACGCGAGCTGGATGGTGATGTGGCAGGTGCGCTTCTGGACCCGGTAGGCGCGGCCCATGGGTGCAGGGCGAACACGCTTCATGCGGAAGCCCTCATCCACGAACGCGGTCTTCACCAGAAGCTCGTCCGGATTGACGGAAGGATTCTTGTCGATGGCGTTGGCCACGGCGGAATCGAGAAGCTTGCGGATGGGGGCGGCAGCATACTTCTTAGCCTGCGTGAGCACCCACTGGGCC
Source organism: Holophagaceae bacterium (assembly GCA_025355915.1). Lineage (GTDB taxonomy): Bacteria > Acidobacteriota > Holophagae > Holophagales > Holophagaceae > Geothrix. The sequence continues at coordinate 1,755 of JANXYT010000140.1, read as the reverse complement.
TCACCGACGTGCTTGCCGCGGATCAGGTCCACCACGAGGCGGGCCTTCTGGGCCGATCCGCGCAGGTGACGAACGGTGGCGGTGGAAACGATATCAGCCATCGCTATTTCCCCTTCGCCTTGGTGTCGGCCTTGCCTGCGTGACCCTTGAAGGTGCGGGTCAGGGCGAATTCGCCCAGCTTGTGGCCGATCATGTTTTCGGTGACGTAGACAGGAATGAACTTGTTGCCGTTATGCACGGCGAGGGTCAGTCCGATCATCTGCGGAACGACCGTCGACCGGCGGGACCAGGTCTTGATCACGCGCTTGTCGTTGGACGCCGAGGCGACTTCCACCTTCTTCTGGAGGTGGGCGTCAATGAACGGACCTTTTTTCAGGGATCGTGCCATTGTCGTGTCTCCTAGTTGATCCGCTTGACGATGAACTTATCCGTACGACGGTTGCCACGGGTCTTGTAGCCGCGGGTCGGCTGACCCCAGGGCGTCACAGGATGACGGCCACCGGAGGTGCGACCCTCGCCACCACCGTGGGGGTGGTCGACGGGATTCATGACCACGCCACGGACGGTCGGGCGGACGCCCAGCCACCGGGTGCGGCCGGCCTTACCGAGCTGGATGTTCTCGTGCTGCAGGTTGCCGACGATGCCGATGGTCGCGAAGCAGTCGAGGTGGATCTTGCGAATCTCACCCGAGGGCATGCGGAGCTGGGCGTAGTCGTCTTCCTTGGCCACGAGCTGGGCGAAGGTGCCGGCGGCGCGGGCGATCTGGCCTCCCTTGCCGGGCTTCATCTCGATGTTGTGGACGGTGTTACCGACCGGAATGTTGCGCAGGGGAAGCGCGTTGCCCACCAGGATGTCGGCGGTCTTGCCGGCGACCACGATGCGGCCCACTTCCAGGCCATCGGGGGCCAGGATGTAGCGCTTCTCGCCGTCGGAGTAGACCAACAAGGCGATGCGGGCGGTGCGGTTGGGGTCATATTCGATGGTCGCGACCTTGGCGGGCACTTCGAGCTTGTTGCGCTTGAAGTCGATGATGCGGTACTGGCGCTTGTGGCCGCCGCCGATGTGACGCGTGGTGATCCGGCCGGTGTTGGAGCGGCCTCCAGTGCGGTTCCTCTTGGCCATCAACGAACGCTCAGGCGTGTCCGTGGTGATTTCCTCGAAGCCGAACTTGGACATGCCGCGCTGACCAGGGGTCGTTGGCTTGAGCTGTTTGATGCTCATGGTTGTCCTCTTGCCTAGGGTTGAAAGGGGCGGGCGATAGTGGGCAAAGCTTTTCCGTCCGCCATGAATCGTTCGTCTTCGCCTACTCGGACGCGGGAGCGCCTTCGGCGAGTTCGACATAGGCCTTCTTGCGGGGGCTGGAGGTGCCCACGAAGCGGCCCAGTCGCTTGGTCCGGCTGGGAATCCGCACGGTGCGGATGCTCTTCACCTTGGACTGGAGGAGCAATTCCACTGCCTCCCGGATCTGGTGCTTGTTCGCCCAGGTGGCCACTTCGAACACCTGGATGTTCTTCTCACGAAGGATCTGACCCTTCTCGGTGAGGAGGGGCTTGCGGATCACGTCAAAGATCTTGGTCATGGCTTCACCACCTCCTGGAGGGCCAGGACGGCTTCCTTGGAGAAGATCACCTGGTCGTACTTGAGGAGCTCATAGACGTTCACGCCCAGGCTCTCGACGGTCTGCAGCTTCGGATTGTTGCCGGCGGCCAGGGTCAGCTTCTCGCTGGCCTCGGTACCCACCAGCAGGGCGGAGCC
>JANXYT010000071.1 GCA_025355915.1 Holophagaceae bacterium | reverse complement strand
TTTCGCTGATATGGTGGCGGATGGCCCAGAGATCCTCCGAGCGCCCCATGAAGACATCCGTGATGCCTTCGCCAGCCTCGCTCTCCAGGAAAGCGCCCAGGCGCTCCTCCAGCAGCCCCGGAAGGTCCAGGGCCGCCCCGGGCAGGGTCGTGGCCAATTCCACCAGGGCCGTGTAGGCGGGTGGGTGGGTCGCGCCGTAGGGATTCCTCAGCCCCTCGTGATGGACGAACACGGGGATCAGGGCGTCGGCACTGATGACTTCGAAGGCCGTGAACACATCTGACAGATCGCGCTCTAGCGCGCGCAGGAGGGTCAGGGCGGCCTCGCCCGAGGCACAACCCACCAGGGCTACGGCCCCTTGCGCCGGCACCGGAACCACCTGTACCACCGCCGCCGTGATGACGCCGAAGACGCCGCTGGTGCCCACGAACAGCTGCTTCAGGTCCAACCCGGTGTTGTTTTTCCGCAGCTGGTTCAGGTCCCCGAGCACGGTGCCATCGGCCAGCGCCACCTCGATCCCCAGCAGGTTGTGCCGCACGTCTCCGTACTTCAGTAGCCGCGTGCCACCGGTGTTCGTGGCGATCATCCCGCCGAGGGAGGGATCGGCGCCCAGGTCGATGGGGAACATGAGCCCGTGTTCGGCCAGGGCCTCATTCAAGGCGCTCAGCAGCACGCCACCGTCCACCCTCGCAGTGCGGTTGACGGGATCGATCTCCAGGCGCCGGTTCAACCGCTCCAGGCTGAGCACCGCCATTCGGCCGCTGCCGTCCGGCGTGGAGGCCCCCACCAGGCCCGTGTTCGCGCCCTGGGGAACCACCTGCACCCCGGCGGCGCGGCAAGCAGCCAGCGTCGCCGCAACCTGGGCGGCCGTGGAGGGGCGAACCGTCAGCAGGGCCTTGCCCTTGCCGTACCGCCAGCCCTCTTCGTAGCGGACCAGGTCCTCAGGTGCCGTGAGCACCGCGTCCGCACCCAGCAGCCGGCGCAGGTCCGCGACCAGGGATGCGCTCATGACTCGCTCCAGGCGCGGACCAGTGATTCAAATCGGTCGCCCCGCTGCTCGAAGTTGTCGAACTGGTCGAAGCTCGCGCAGGCGGGACTGAGCAGCACTTGATCACCGGGCCGCGCCAGTGAAAGCGCTACTCCTACGGCATCATCGAAGCCGGGTGCCACGTGGTGGGGCAGGTCGCCCAGATCCCGCGTGAGCTGGGGAATGGCCTCGCCGAGGAAGACCAGCTGCCGCAGCTTACCCGCCAGCGCCCCGCGCAGGGGACCGTAGCTGGCCCCCTTGTCGGTGCCGCCGAGCAGCAGCACCAACGGCCCAGGAAGCGCCCGGATGGCCGTGAGCGTGGCATCCACGTTGGTGCCCTTGGAATCGTTATAGACCCGCACACCTGCCTTCTCGCCGCAGAACGCGATGCGGTGGGCCAGGCCGGGGTAGCTGCGCAAACCTTCGCGGATGCCTTCAGGGGTGGCGCCAACCCGCCGGGCCAGAAGGCTCGCTGCCAGGGCGTTCTCCACGTTGTGATCGCCGGGGATGAGCAACTCGGAGCGGGACAGCAGGGCCTCGCCGTGAAGCTGCAGGCTGCCGGAACCATCGCACCAGGCCTCGCATTCCGACCATCCGAACCGGGCCGGGTGTCCGTCTCCGGGGGCATCCAGCCACCACTCGGGGTGGGCCACGGGAACCACCCGGAGATCATCGGCAGTCTGTCCTTCGAAGATCCTCAGCTTGGTCTTCCGGTAGGTTTCCATGGTGCCGTGGCGCGCCAGATGATCGGGCGTCAGGTTTAGGAAGGCCGCCCCTTCGGCATGGAAGTCGCGGATCGATTCGAGTTGATAGCTGCTCAGTTCCACGACGAAGACAGCACGTGAGGGCACGTTCCGCACCGCCTCGATCATGGGGGTACCCAGGTTGCCGCAAGCCATCGCGGGGATTCCCGAAGCCTTTAGCAAATGCGCCACCAGATCGGTGGTGGTGCTCTTGCCATTGGTGCCGGTTACCGCCAGCACCCGGCTGCCGTCATTCCGCTCACGGATCAGGCGATGCGCCAGTTCCACTTCGCCGATCACCGGAATGCCACGCGCCATCGCTTCGGCCACGAAGGGGGCGGTGCGCGGGATCCCGGGGCTGAGGACGACTTCGCCGCAACCCTCCAATAGTGCGAAAGGATGAGCGCCCCACACGCCTGGAATACTAGACTTCGCCAGTTCGATTTCCAGGGTCGGACCAGGATCCGGTCGGCTGTCCGTCAACACCACCGGGTGGCCTTTGGATGCGAGAAACCGCGCCGCTGCCAATCCTGAACGTCCTGCCCCCATGACCACGGTGCGCATGCCGCCTCCCCTTTCCAGCCTAACTGGGACGGCAGCTATTTGCCGGGTTACACTGGAACGAGGATCCTGGTTGGAGTACGGCGTGAACATGCCCAAGGGCATCCTGGAAAGCATGCTGAGCGGACAAGGCGTCATCGTGCCGCATGTACAGCCCATGTACCGGCTGAACGACAACCGCCTCATGGCGCGGGAATACCTGGCCAGGCTCATGGACGCCGATGGCAATGCCCACCCGGTCGGACCCATCCTGCAGGACCCTGACTTGAGACCTGAGGACCGTCTCATCCTCGACCTCAAGTTCCTTGAGTCCACCTTCCAGACGTTGACGCGATCCGGGGACGACTCGTACCTCCACTTCGTGAATCTCGAACCCGTGAGCCTCGAAGCACCGGGATTCTGGAAGAGCCTGCCCCGCTGGATGGAGGCCCTGCCCTTCGGTCCCGAATTCGTGGTGATGGAGTTCACGGAATCCCAGGGGGTCCATGATCCCGAATCCCTCCGGGGCTACGCCAACCGCCTGCGGGACCTGGGCCTGCGCGTGGCGGTGGATGACCTGGGCGCCGGCGTGGCGAGCCTCACCCACATGGCGCGGCTCGCGCCGGACTTCATCAAGGCTGATCGCAGCCTCGTGGAGCAGGTGCACCGGCGCCCCTACCAGGCCGCCCTGCTCAACGCGCTCTCCCACTTCGCCCAGCGCATGTGCATCGGCTTCATCGCCGAGGGCATCGAGACGCTGGAAGAACTCGAGGCCGTCATAGACGCCGACGTGCCTTGGGGCCAGGGCTTCATCCTGGGCCAGCCATGGCCCAGCCGGCCAAAGCCTCTGGCGGGACCTATCGCAGCTTCAGCGAGCTGAGCGCCAGGATCGAACAGACGATGGCCGTGATCCACATGCGGATGACCACCTTGGTCTCCTGCAGTCCCCCCAGTTCGAGGTGGTGGTGGAAGGGTGCCATGCGAAAGATGCGTTTCCCGCCCCTCAGCTTGAAGCTGCCCACCTGTAGGATCACGCTCACGGCTTCCGCCACGAAAAGGCCACCGGCGATGACCAGCAGCACTTCCTGCTTGATGACGACTGCGACGGTGCCCAAGGCACCACCGAGACCAAGCGAACCTGTGTCACCCATGAAGACCTCAGCCGGATGGGCGTTGTACCACAGGAAGCCCAGACAGGCCCCCGCCATGGCTCCCATGAACACGGAGAGTTCCGCCCCACCTGGCACGTAGGGGACCACCAGGTAGCCCGCGATCTTTGCATGGCCCACCACGTAGGCCAGAATCGCGTAGGTCAGGGACACGATGAGCGTGCCCCCGATGGCGAGGCCATCCAGGCCGTCCGTGAGGTTCAC
>JANXYT010000113.1 GCA_025355915.1 Holophagaceae bacterium | reverse complement strand
TCCGGCAGCTTGAGGAAGCCGAATTCCTCGGTGCTGAAGAAGGAGACGTCCCACAGGAACTTCTCCAGCACGCCGCCGGTGGAGGCGGCCCATTGGAGCAGGGCCGTCTCGTGGCGGCCGCGGCTGTTCTGCACGTCGATGGGGCTGCGCTGGACTTTCGAGAACCCCAGCAGCTTCGCCGTGAGTTCCCGGTCAATGGGCAGGGGCACGCCGAAACCCGCGGCCGATCCCAATGGGCAGCGATCCAGGCGCCGGTAGACCGCCTGCAGCGCTTCCAGTTCCTCCAGCAGGCCTTCGGCAAAGGCGGCGGCCCACATGCCGAAGGTGCTGGGCATGGCGCGCCGCAGGTGGGTGTAGCCGGGGAGGGGCACGGTCTGATGGGTCCGAGCGAAGGCGACGAAGGCCGCAGCGAGATCGGACACCCGCAGACCCAGGCGCAGCAGGCCATCGCGCAGGTAGAGGCGGAAGGCGAGGATGACCTGGTCGTTCCGGGAGCGGCCCAGGTGGATGCGCTGGCCCACCGCACCCAGGCTGCGGGTGAGGTCCGCCTCGATGGCGGTGTGGCCGTCTTCCATGTGGGGCGGAATGGGGAAGGCATTCTGCCGGGCCAGGTTCGCGATGCGCTGGAGTCCGCGGATGAGGGCCGCGGCATCCGAGGGCTCCAGCAGGCCCGTGGCCGCCAGCATCTTCGCGTGGGCCGCGCTGCCGAGGGCATCCCAGGGCAGCAGGGTCAGGTCCGTATCCGGATCCTCGCCCACGGTGAAGCGATGGATGGCCACATCCAGGGGCAGATCCTTGGCCCAGAGGGTTGAACCGTCAGGCTTCATCAGTCATCTCCCATCGCGTTGGCCACCTGCATCTTGAAAAAGGCGTGGGTAAGGGTGACGTAGGAAGCCGCGCCCGCTTCGAGTTCCGGAAGGGTCAGGTATTCGTTGGGGCGGTGGCTGCGAAACGTGTCGCCTGGGCCCACTTTTACGCTCGGAATATCCCCGAGGAAGGCCCAGTCTGAAGTGGTGCCCGAGCCCACGGGACCGGCCTTGCCCGCGGCCTGCAGCGCGGCGCGAACGATGGGGTGCGAAGGGTCCGTGCCCTTGGGCAGGTAGCGCTTGGAGTGGATGGTGACCTCGCTTTCCAGCTGTCGCTGGAAGGCGGCGGCGAGGGCATCATGATCCTGATCGGGGCCCGTGCGGAGGTCGATGAAGAACTCGCAGGCATCCGGCACCTGGTTGCGCTGCAGGCCGCCCTGGATCTGGGTGACCTGGGCCTTCTGGGAGCCCAGCAGCGCGTGGGTGGGGAAGTCCATGGCAGCGACCTTGGAAATGTCCCGGGCGGCCTTGTGGATGGCATTTTCCACGCCCAGCATCTGGGCGTGGGCCACATGGCCGCTCTGGCCCCGGGCCGTGCACTTGAGCACCAGGAGGCCCCGCTGGGCGGCGCAGACCCGCAGACCCGTGGGCTCGCCCACCACGGCGCCATCAAGGGGGCCGAGCTGATCGAGGATGGTGGCGATGCCTTGGCCGCCGGTTTCCTCCTCCGCGCTGAGGGCCACGACCACTTCGCCCTCGAGCACCTGCTTCGAGAGTTCAAAGGCCGCCAGCAGGATGGCCGCCACGCAGCCCTTGGCGTCGTTGGCGCCCAGGCCCTGAAGCCGCGCCCCGTGCCAGACGGGCGTGAAGGGATCGCCTTCCCAGCCCGCGCAGGGGGGCACCGTGTCGAGGTGGGAATTCAGGAGCAGCCGCGAGCCGCCCTTCTTGCCGAAGGCGAACCAGAGGTTGTGTCCTTGGCGATGAACCTCGAAGCCCTTGCTGGCCAGGACGTCCTGCACCACGTCGGCCAAGGGGCCTTCCTCGCCGGACACGCTGGGCGTGCCGACGAGCAGCGTGAGCAGTTCCTCGGGGCTCATCCGTGGGCCCCGGCGGGGGTGGCCACCGCCACGGGCAGGGCCGCAACGATCATGGTCCCGCTGCCTTCGTTGGTGAAGATCTCGGCCAGCAGGGCGTCCGGCGCGAGGCCGCTCACGAGATGGACGCTGGGCACGCCGCCCTGGAGCGCAGCCTTCACCGCCGCCACCTTGGGCCGCATGCCGCCACTGATGATGCCCTTGGCTTCGAAGCCGGCGAGTTCCTCCAGGGTGGCGTGGGGGATCAGCGACGAAGCCTTGGTGACCTCCTTCAACAGGCCCGGGACGGATAGCAGGAAGAACAGTTTCTCCGCGCCCAGGGCCGAGGCCAGGCTGGCGGCGATGGTGTCGGCATTGGTGTTGTAGATGGCGCCATCCTGGCCACCGGACAGGGGCGCCACCACGGGCAGGTAGCCGCCCTCCAGCAGGTGGCTGAGGACCTGGGGATTCACGGAATCGATGTCCCCCACCAGGCCGAAATCCACCAACTGGGGCTCCGTGGCGCCATCCGCCACCACGGCCACCAGCGGGCGCTTGTGGGCTTTCACCAGCCCAGCATCCAGGCCCGTGAGGCCCACGGCGGGCACGCCATTGGCCTGGAGCTCGGCCAGCAAATCCAGGTGCACCTGGCCCGCGAAGACCATCTTGGCGGCGTTCAGCACCTCGGGACTGGTGACGCGCCGGCCCGCCACCTTCTGTACGGGGATGTTCATGGCCGCGCAGACCGCGTCCAGTTCAGCACCGCCGCCATGCACCACCACCACGCGAATGGAAAAGGACCACAGCAGGGCGATCTGCTCGCAGAGCGCCTTGCGGATCTTGGGTTCCGTCAGCAGCTCGCCGCCCACCTTCACCACGAAGGTCTTGCCGCGAAACAGGCGGACGTACTGGGAGGCTTCCTTGAGGGCGGCGTAGGGATTGGGGGAGAGCGGCATCACAACCTCGGGATTCGGGAACTGAAGACTGAAGACTGAAGACTGAAGACTCAGCCCTGCGACAGCAGGGCGTGAATGGTGGCCCGCTGCACGTGGAAGCGGTTCTCGGCTTCGTCCACGACGCGGCTCCAGGGGCCGTCCAGGACGCTGTCATGGACTTCGAGGTTCCGCCGCACGGGCAGGCAGTGGGTGAAGATGGCTTCCTTGCTGGCTTTCTGCATGTGGCCGGCGGTGGGCATCCAGACGCCCAGGTCGGCCATGGGCGCGGCTTCAAGGCCCGAGCTGGTGGAAGGTCCCCACGCCTTGGCGTAGACGGCGGCGCTGCCCTCCAGGGCGGCGTCCTGATCGTTCGTGTAGACGATTTTTCCGCCGGTGGCGGCGGCGTAGGCTTCGGCTTCGGCGCGCACTTCCGGCGCCAGCTCATAACCCTTGGGATGGGCCACGCGGATCTCGGCGCCGCAGGCCGCGGCGGTGAGCAGGAAGGAGTTGGGCACGGCCTTGGGCAGGGGCTTGATGTGGGGCGCCCAGGTCAGCGTCACGGGCACCTTCGTGCTGCCGTGGGCCTCCTGAATGGTAAGGAGATCCGCGAGGCCTTGGTGGGGATGTTCCCGGGCGCTTTCCATGCTGAGCACGGGCACCGTGGAGAAGCGCCGGAAGGCGTTGATGACGGGATCAAGCTCGTCCGTGGCGTCCCCTTCGCCGCCGCTGAAGGTGCGCACGGCCAGCAGGTCCGCGTAGCGGCCCAGCACGGGTACGCCCTCGCGCACATGCTCGGCGCGATCGCCGTTCATGATGGCGCCGTCCCGGTCTTCCAGCTTCCAGGTGCCCGCGCCCACTTCCAGCACGATGGCGTGGCCCCCGTGGCGCAGCATGGCCGCCTCGAAACTGGCCCGGGTGCGCAGGCTGGGGTTGAAGAACACCATGCCGAGAATCCGGTCGGCGAAGATGGCGCCGGGGCGCTTGGCCTTCCACTCGGCCGCGGTGGCGAGGATCGCCTGGACCCCGGCGGGGCCCAGGTCGGAGATGCGCGTGAAGTGCTTCATGGCTGCTCCCGAAGGCTCAAGGTTTGGCGAAGGCGTGGATGGCGGTGCTGAGGGCTTGCAGGGCTTTGTCGCTCACGTTCAGGGGCGGCATGAGGCGCAGCACGGTCGGATCGCCCGAACCACCCACCAGAATGTTCCGGGCCAGCAGGTGCTTCTTGAGGGCGGCGGCGTGAGGCGTGCTGAGGCCCAGCAGCAGGCCCTCTCCGAGCACCTCGGTCACCACGGAACCGGTGAGCCCCTGCCGCAGCCGCGCGGCGGCCTCCTTGGCGTTCATCATCAGACCCTCGGCTTCGATGACCTCCACGGTGGCCAGCAGGGCGGCGCAGGCCAGCGGGCCGCCGCCAAAGGTGCTGCCCAGGTCACCGCCCTTGAGTTTCGACGCGACCGCGGCGGTCATGAGCAGGGCGCCCATGGGCACGCCGGAGGCCAGACCCTTGGCCGACGTGATGGCATCGGGGCGAACGCCATAGAACTGTGCCGCGAAGGGCGTTCCCAGGCGGCCCATGCCGGTCTGGATCTCGTCGAAGATCAGCAGGGTTCCCGAGGCGTCGCACTTGCCCCTCAGGGCCTGGAACCAGTCCCGGGAGGCGGTCTTGATCCCGGCCATGCTCTGGATGGGCTCGAGGATGACGCCCGCGATGTCCGAGAAGTCGGCGGCGGCGAGGGCCCCAAGGTCACCGAAGGGTAACCGCAGCGTGGGTACGAGCTGGTCGGCGAAGGGCGCCGTGATCTTGGGGTCATCCGTGACCGAAAGGGCCAGCAGCGTGCGGCCGTGCCAGCCGCCCTGGAAGGCGGCCAGCTGCTTCCGGCCGGTGAGGAGCAGGGCCACCTTCAGGGCGTTCTCGTTGGCCTCGGCCCCGCTGTTGCAGAAGAAGACCGAATCCATGCCCGCAAAGGCCGTGATGCGGGCGGCGGCCTGGTCCCGCACGGGCAGGGCGGCGGCCGCGGAGTAGAACAGCAGCGAGGCCGCCTGCGCCGTCACGGCTTGCACGACGGCGGGGTGGCTGTGCCCCGTGGCGCACACGC
>JANXYT010000017.1 GCA_025355915.1 Holophagaceae bacterium | reverse complement strand
TGGCCTTGGCTTTCACCTCGGCGATCACTTCGGCGGCGAAGTCGAAGTGGCTCTGGGTGTACATGCGGCGGGGGAAGGCCAGACGCACCAGCTCCATGCTGTGGTAGGTCTCGGTGATGTTCGGCAAGCACCTGGAAGACAGCACCGAGACCTACCACAGCATGGAGCTGGTGCGTCTGGCCTTCCCCCGCCGCATGTACACCCAGAGCCACTTCGACTTCGCCGCCGAAGTGATCGCCGAGGTGAAAGCCAAGGCCAAAGAGATCCGCGGCGTAAAGATCGTCAAGCAGAGCAAGTATCTGCGTCACTTCACGGCCGAGATGGCCTGGGCATAAGGAGTAACTGATCCACCACGAAGACACGAAGAAGGGCAAAGCAAGATCTGGTTGTTTGCCCTTCCTTTTGTCTTCGTATCTTCGTGTCTTCGTGGTGAATCCTTTGTAGGATGACTGGGTCACTCATCCAAATAGGGACCCCCATGGCCTCCGCCCCGCTCGAAGCCCTCTTCGCCCGCCAACAGGCGGCCCGCTGGCGGGTGGCAGCCACCTCGGCCGATCAGCGCAAGGCGAAGCTGCGCGCCCTGCTGGACGCCCTCCTGGCCCACCGGGCCGAGGCCCAGGCGGCCCTGGCGGCGGACTTCCGCAAAGCTCCCGAAGAAGTGGACCTCACGGAGCTGTACCCCGTCATCTCCGAGATCAAGGACGCCCTGCGCCACCTGCCCCGCTGGATGAAACCCAGAAAGGTGCCCACGCCCATGGGCCTCTTCGGTAGCGTGGGCACCATCGTCCAAGAGCCTCGGGGGGTCGTGCTCATCATCAGCCCCTGGAACTACCCCATCTACCTCACCCTGGGGCCGTTGGTGTCGGCCATCGCCGCGGGCAACTGCGCCATCCTCAAGCCCTCCGAACTCACACCGAATACCACGGCCTTCCTCCGCAGGCTCCTGGCGGAGCTGTTTCCAGACGAAGAAGTGGCCCTGGGGGAGGGCGATGCCGAAGCCGCCAAGGCCCTGCTGGCGCTGCCCTTCGACCACATCTTCTTCACGGGCAGCCCCGCTGTGGGCAAGGCGGTGATGAAGGCCGCCGCCGAGCACCTGACCTCCGTGACGCTGGAACTGGGCGGAAAGTCGCCGGTGCTCGTGGACGCGGACGCCAACCTGAAGGAGGCTGCCCGCAAGATCGCCTGGGGCAAGTGCCTCAACGGCGGTCAGACCTGCGTCGCACCAGACTATGTGTTAGTCCATGAGCGGGTTCACGATGCGCTGGTGGAGGAACTGAAGAAGGTGCTCGCGCACTTCTACGGCCAGGACGCCATCGACCGGAAGGCCAGCCCCGACCTGGCCCGCATCGTGAACGGGCATCACCTGGCGCGGATCAAGGCCCTGCTCGATACCTCCGGAGCCACCGTGGCCTTCGGCGGTGAGTCCAATGCAGGAACCCGCTACATGGCCCCCACCCTGCTCACGAACGTGGACCCAGCCTCTCCAGTCATGCAGGAGGAGATCTTCGGTCCCCTGCTGCCCATCCTAAACGTGCCTGACATGGACGCCGCCGTGGCCTTTGTGAATGCCCGCCCCAAACCCCTGGCGCTCTATGTCTTCAGCGGCAGCCGCCGGATGGCCGAATCCCTCATCGCACGAACGACCGCTGGTGGCAGCTGCATCAACGACACGGTACTGCACTTCGCCCACACGGGCCTGCCCACGGGCGGCGTCAACACCTCGGGGTTCGGCAAGTCCCACGGCATTCACGGTTTCAAAACATTCTCCAATGCCCGGGGCGTCCTGCGACAGCGGACGCGATTCTCCGCCATCCAGCTCATGTACCCACCCTACACAGGCTTCGTGCGGCGGATGATCGACCTGACCTTGAACTATTTCTGAGGGACGATTCCAGGCCGTTTGCCCGGTTGAGAGATCAGGATTTGAAACCGCAGATGTCGCAGATCACGCAGATGGGCGGCGATGGAACGGGCACTGCAATCTGTGTGAATCTGTGGACCCATGCCCTTTTCTGCGTCATCTGCGTCATCTGCGGTTAAATGCTTTTCTTGTGACGACGAGCGCCGATGACCAGGTGTCCATCAGTGCCGTCCCACGAACTCGTCCATGCTCCGATTCACCCCGAAGAAACCCATGACCGCGTCGAAGAGAAAGGGGGGCAGCACGCGCACCACGGGGACGGTCATCACGAAGCGGGGCATGATCAGCCGGGAACGGTTGCCTTCGATGGCCTTCATGATGCGACGAACGACATAGTCGGGCTTGAGAATGGGTAGCAGCCAGGCGAAGCGGGTTTTCACGCCCTCAAACATGCCCGTGTCGATGAAAAAGGGACAGACCACCGTCGTACGGACGGGACTGCCCAGGCGCTTCATTTCCATGCGCAGTGACTCGTCGAAGCCCACCGCCGCGAATTTGGAGGCTGAGTAGTCCACCAGCCGCGAAGTGCCCGCCAATCCAGCCGCCGAAGCCACGGTGACGATGTGTCCCTTCCCCGCCGCCAACATGCCTGGCAGGAAAGCCCGCACCGTCCAGAAGAGAGCCAGGGCGTTCACCTGAAAGGTGCGCTCGATGGCCTCGTCGCTGCATTCCAGCAGGGTCTTGCCGGAGACGATGCCCGCGTTGTTGATGAGGATGTCAACGCCGCCGCGGGTTGCCAGAACTTCGGCGCAGGTGGCCTGCAGGGCCGGGCGGTTCGAAAGATCCACCACAAACCCATTGGCATCGCCGCCCTGGGCGTGAATCTCCTCGCAGACGAGACCCAGCCCCTTCGCATCGCGGTCGAAGAGAGTTAGGCGCGCCTTCCGGCGTGCCGCGTCCAGGGCCATGAGACGGCCGAGGCCACTGGCCGCGCCGGTAATAAGGACGTGGGCGCCGCGAAAATCAGTCATGGAAGCCTCTGGGGTTTCCTGATGCTAACATCGCGCCACCGGCCCCAACACCACGTCAGCGCTGCGTGTCCTCTAGGGCACCCAGGGCGGCTTCCCAGTCGCTCATGGCGTAGGCCAAGTCCGCTTCCAGGGCCTTCCCTGCGTCCAGCCTCGCGCTGAAAGCCTGCCAGTCGGTGGGATCCATGGCGGCCAGGTCCTTCTGGAATTCCGCCAGCTTGGCCTCCAGCTCCGCCACCTTGGTCTCGGCCTCGGCCACCTGCTTTTCGAAGCGCTTCACCGCCCGCTGTTTGTCCCTGTCGATGGGGCGGGGCTTGGTGGGCTGAACCTGCGCGCCATCAGGGCTCGGCGGCTTTGCGGGCGAGTTGGGCTTCGCCTGCGGCGAAGCGGACTTCTGGGGAGTTGGTGGGGGCTGGCTGCCAGCCTCGTCTTCGCTGCCAAGATCGAGATCCACCCAGGCCTGGTGCTCCTCGTAGCTGCCTTCGCGGAACTCGGCCTTGCCTTCATGGATGCGCAGCAGCGAATCGGCCACGCGGCCCAGCAGGTAGCGGTCGTGGGTCACCACAATGGCCGCGCCGGTGAAGCTCAGGATGGTGTCTTCCATGGCCTCCATGCTGGGGATGTCCATGTGGTTGGTGGGCTCATCCAGCAGCATGAGGTTCACCCCCTGGCGGATCAGCGTGGCAATGCTGAGGCGGGCCCGCTCGCCCCCCGAGAGGGCCGTGACGGGTTTATCCACTTCATCACCGCGGAACTGAAACTTGGCCAAGAAACCCATTACGTCCTGCTTCATGGCCTGGGGAGTCACCCCGTGAATCTGCTGGAACACCGTGTTCCTGGGATCCAGGTTCTGGTGGTGCTGGTCGAAGTAGCCCAGTTTCACCTGGCTGCCCAGGCGGGCCTGACCGGCGATGAAAGGGATCTCCTCCGAGATGGCCTTCAGCAGGGTGGACTTGCCGGTGCCGTTAAGGCCCACGATGCCCATCTTCTGCCCGCGCTTGATCTGGAGCTGCTCCAGGGGTGTGTAGAGGGCCTTCCCGTCCCACCCCACGCTGGCATTCTCCAGCACCAGGGCCACATCGCCGCTGCGTTGCGTTTCAGGGAAGCTGAATTTCACCTTGCGACGATCCCGCAGAGGCTTGCCGATCCGGTCCAGCTTGGAAAGGTGTGTGCGGCGGCCGCGGGCCTGCTTGGTGTTCTGCCCGGCGATGTTGTGGCGGATGTACTCTTCCTGATTCTTGATGTAGGCCTGCTGCTGGTCGTAATGCCGCTCCTGCAGCTCCAGCTCCTGCTCCTTCTTCTCCATGAACTCGGAGTAGTTGCCCTCATAGGCCCGCGAGCGGCCCTGTTCCAGCTCCAGGATCTCGGTGGCGATCTTGTCGAGGAAGTAGCGGTCATGGCTGATGATGGCCACGGTGGCGTCCGTGTCCTGGATGAAGCCCTCCAGCCAGCGCAGGCTGGGCAGGTCCAGGTGGTTGGTGGGTTCGTCCAGCAGAAGGAGATCCTGGCCCTGGAGGATGGCCTTGGCCAGCATCACCCGGCTCTTCTGGCCGCCGGACAGGGTCTCCACCGGACGCTCGAAATCGGTGTCCGCGAAGCCCAGGGACTGCAGAATGCTCTCGGCACGGGCGCGGATGCTGAAGCCATCCAGGTGTTCGAAGGCCTCCGTGACCTTCTGGTAGCGGTCCATCACCTCGTCCTGATCACCGCCAGGCTCGCTCATGCGATGTTCCAGTTCGCCCATCTCGTGCTGGAGGCGCTCCACGTCGCCGAAGGCCGCCAGCGTCTCTTCGAGCACGCTTCCATGCGTTTCAGGTGCGAGATCCTGGGCGTAGTGGCCCATGCGAACACCACGCTCCTTCGTGGGCCGCACGACGGTTCCCTGATCGGCCTCCAATTGGCCGAGCAGCAGCTTGAAGACCGTGCTCTTGCCCGCGCCGTTGCGGCCGATGACGCCCCAGCACTCGCCCTCCTGAATGGCCCAGGTGACGTCTTTCAGCACCTCCTGGGGGCCGAAGCTCAGATCGATGTGATTGAGGGAAGCGAGCATGGGCGCGGCTGTCAGCTATCGGCGATCAGCCATCGGTGAGGGGGACGGCTGACAGCTGATGGCTGAAGGCTGACAGCTCGAAGGCCACCTTGCGGTGGCCTTCTGTTTGGTGGAGCCAATCGGGATCGAACCGACGACCTCTTGCATGCCATGCAAGCGCTCTCCCAGCTGAGCTATGGCCCCATTCGGGAAGACCCAGTATCCCACCCCTTCCGCGGTTCTGCAAGTTCGGATCAGCGGGGTGACAGGCGGAGCCGCTGCCCTACCTGGATGCGATCGCCCTTCAGCCGGTTCCAGGTCTTGAGATCCCCGGGTTCCACGCCATACTTGCGGGCGATGGAGGCGAGGGTTTCACCCTTCTGGACCCGGTGGACGGTGGGGGCACCTTTGGGAACTTCGGAGTGGCCCGGCAGTTTGATGTCA
>JANXYT010000046.1 GCA_025355915.1 Holophagaceae bacterium | reverse complement strand
CAGGCGCAGATCTGCCCCCTGGGCGTTGAGCCACTTCAGGGCCAGCGGAAGGCCCAGGCCCGTGCCATCCGGCCGGCCGCTCTCGAAGGGCCGCAACATCCGGATGGCCGTGTCTTCGGACATGCCTGGGCCCTCGTCCAGCACCTCGAGGCGCCCATCGGAGATCCGCACCAGCACCCGGCCCCCCAGGGGCGTGGCCTGGCAGGCGTTCTCCAGCAGGTTCACCAGGGCCTGATGCAGCAACACGGGATCGCCTATGACGGAACCCCGACCTTCGCAAAGCAGGATGCGCCCCTGGCTCACGGGACGGCGCTTCAGTTCGGTGATGGCCTGGACCGCCACCTCCTCGAGCCGCAGGTCTTCGCAGTTCGGTTCGAGCGGTTTGGCCCACTGGAGGAAGCGCTGAACCAGCCGCTCGAGCTCCTCGGTTTCCTCCAGAAGCACCCCGGCGGCGTCGCCGTGACCGGACCGTTGCAGCATCTGCCCCTGTGCTTTCAGCACGGCCAGGCCATTCTTCAGCTGGTGGGCGACGCCCGCAGTCATCTCGCCCAGCTCCGCGAACCGTTCGCGCAGGTGTCGCCGGCGGTCCTCCAACTCGGCTTCGGTCACGTCCTCAAACTGCACCAGGGCACCGATGCGGTCCGGCGCCTCGATGCGCTGGACCCGCCACCGACGGCCTGCGACCCCCAGGCGATGGGCCGGACCCGGCTCGCGTTCCAGGGCCTGGCGAAGCCAGGGGAAGGGCTCCAGCACGAAGGCCGCCTCCAGGCCAACCACCCCGGGCCGCACGCCCAGCAGGTCCTGCCCCCGGCGGTTCAGGGCTGCCAGGCGTTGGCGCTGGTCCACCCACAGCAGGCCCATGGGAAGCGCATCCAGCAGCCGCTCGTGGACCGTACGCAATTCCCCCAGCGAGGCCGCCAGCTCTCCCCGTTCCCTCAGGCTGCCCGATACCGCCGAGAGCAGCAGGGACTCAGGGTCCGCTGGCGTCCGCCGCCGCAGCCGGACCCACCGGAACAGCAGCACCAGAAGGCCTCCCAGCACCGCTCCGATGGGAAGGGCCAGAATCAGCCAGGCGAGGACATGGGGTTGCATAAGAGTTCCTAACGGGGCCCCATGGTGCCGCGCGGGGGGTGCCGAGCGAGTGAGGCGAGGAATGTGAGTCAAAGCCTAGCAGGCACTACGCGCGACGGAGGCTCCGGCTCTGCGAGCCGGAGGCGAGTAGGAGCGGCGCATGGCGCCGCGATAGCTGGAGGTGACGCTGCATCGCCCTCCGCCTGACGGGCCCTGCCCCGCAGGGCCCTCCCGCTCACAAGCTCGCGGAGGCGGAGCCTTCCCGCCACCCCCCGCCCGAAGGGATGAAGCCAGGCGGGCGCTCCGCGGCGTCAGTGCCCCTGACTCGGGCCTCCGGCCTTCGGGGCTTCACCCCCGCAATCGCCTCCGGCGATGCGGCCCTATCCGCTCCGCGGATGGTGAACAACGAACCACATTGCCCTGCGGGCCCTTCCTGGCGGTGCATCCCGCCTGGCTTCATCGCGGCGCCGTCGGGCCCCGTTAGGAACTCTTGCACTCAGGTTAATCTGGATCCCATGGACAGACAGCACATCTACGTAGTCTCCGGCGGCTCCGGCGAAACCGCCCACCGGATGGTACAGGCGGCGCTTACCCAGTTCTCCAAGGGGGAGACCTCGGCGCTGGTGCGCCGCTTCCAGAATGTGCGGTCGCGGGTGGACCTGGACCGCCTGCTCCAGATGGCCGCGGAGAAGCGCGCGGTCATCATCCACACCACCGTGTCCCGGGAAATGCGGGATTACCTCGACAAGCGCTGCGCCGAGTTGCGCCTCACGCAGGTGGATCTCTTCGGCAACCTGCTGGATACCCTGGCGCTCTACCTGCGCGAGCGGCCGGAGGAGCGGCCTGGCAGCTTCCACGCCGTGGGGGACAAGTACTTCCGCCGCATCGAGGCCATCGAGTTCGCCCTGAAATTCGACGATGGCATCGACATGGGCGGCCTGGTGGATGCCGACATCGTGCTGGTGGGCATCAGCCGCACCAGCAAGACGCCCCTCTCCATGTACCTCGCCATGGAGGGCTTCAAGGTGATGAACGTGCCCCTCGTGCCAGGGGTTCCCCTCCCTCCAGAACTCAAGACCGTCCCCCAGGGCCGCATCGTGGGCCTTACCATCCAGGCCGAACGCCTTCAGGAGATTCGCGCCTACCGCCTGAAGCGGCTGGGCGCCAC
Source organism: Holophagaceae bacterium (assembly GCA_025355915.1). Classification (GTDB taxonomy): domain Bacteria; phylum Acidobacteriota; class Holophagae; order Holophagales; family Holophagaceae; genus Geothrix. Next base: position 2,402 of record JANXYT010000046.1, on the reverse strand, counting down.
CGGGAGCGCCGACAGCTACAGCGACATGGGCCGCATCCTCGACGAGCTGGCCTACGCCGACGGGGTCTTCAAGCAGCACCGCCGCTGGCCCGTGCTCGATGTCACCGGCCGCAGCATCGAGGAAACCGCCGGTCTGGTGCTGGACCGCGTCTTCGGGAAGGAACGGGCGGTCTGATATGGCTTTCAGCTATCAGCTGTCGGCTATCAGTGGCAGAGAGCTGATAGCTGATAGCTACAACTCATCCTCCAGCCGCTGCACGAGGGTCTTGAGGATCTTGACCCGTCCGAAGTGTTTGTCTTCGCTCTCGACGAGGGTCCAGGGGGCGATCTCAGTACTGGTGCGGTCGAGCATGTCGCAGATGGCGGCCTCGTAGGCGGGCCACTTCCCCCGGTTGCGCCAATCCTCCTCCGTGATCTTGAACCGCTTGAAAGGCGTCACCTGCCGTTCCTCGAAGCGGCGCAGCTGCTCTTCCTGGCTGATGTGCAGCCAGAACTTAAGCAGGATGCCGCGGCTGCGGACGATCTGATCCTCAAAATCGTTGATCTCACTGTAGGCTCGCTGCCAATCGGCCTCTGAGCAGAAACCCTCCACGCGCTCCACCAGCACCCGGCCGTACCAGCTGCGGTCGAAGATGGCCACCTTGCCCAGACGCGGCAGGTTGCGCCAGAAGCGCCAGAGATAAGGCTGAGCCCTTGCCTCCTCGGTTGGCGCCGCGGTGGGGTGAATGTGGTAACTGCGGGCATCCAGGGACTGAGTGATCCGCCGGATGCTGCCCCCTTTTCCCGCGGCGTCCACGCCCTCGAACACCAGCACGACGGAATGTTTCCGGAGGTTGCGATGGCGGGCGAGCACGTTCACCCGGCCCTGGAGGGTCAGCAGGGCCTCCTCGTACTCCTTCTTGTCCATCTGCTTCGAGAGATCCAGGCCCTTGAGGATGTTCATGCCATCGATGGATGTCGGGGTGGGATTCGCCGGGACCATGGGTACCACCGGGTCCGGGTGGTCCAGGCGGGCACGGAGGCGTTCCAGCAAAATTTTTCCTACGGTGAGCCGCTGGTAACGGGGATCCGTGGCCTCTACCACGATCCACGGGGCATCCCCGGTGCTGGTGGCGCGCAGGGCCCGCTCGGCCACCTGGCGGAAGGTGTCGTACATCTCAAAGTGCTTCCAGTCCCGGGGCGTCACCCGCCAGCGGGTCTTCGGGTCGTTCTCCAGGCCCTTCAATCGTTTCTTCTGCGCAGCCTTGCCCAGGTGCATCCAGAATTTCAGCACCAGGGCGCCCTCGTGGATGAGCATCTGCTCGAAGCGCGCCACCTGGGCCATGTCCTGATCCAGCTCCGAGGTCTTGGTGCGGCCATGGGCCCGCTCGAGAATGGGCCACGTGTACCAGGAGCCGTCGAAGATACCGATTTTCCCTTTGGGCGGGAGGATGCGCCAGTAGCGCCACATGTGGGGTCGTTCCCGCTCCTCGTCCGAGGGCTCGTCCATGCCGTGGGTTTGGATGCGGCTGGGATCCATCCACTCGTTCAGCGTGTTCACGGTCTCGCTCTTGCCCGCCCCGTCCACGCCCGCCACCAGGATGACCACCGGAAACTTCGCCGCAACCAGGTCGTATTGGGCGTCCAGCAGCGCCTCCCGGAGCGCGGGAACCTCCTTGTCCCAGACCTCCTTGGCGATCTTATGGCCGAGTTCCGCGGATTCGAACATGGTGCCTCCGGGACGGGATGTGCGCACTTTCCTAGGGTGCAAGAAAGCGCTGGGAAATTCTATGCCCAATCCAGGCTGTGGAATGATAGGGCCACCATGCACTCCATCACCGATCCCATCCAACCCGCCATCGCCCATACGAGGCGCATTCTCTTTGAGCCACTCAGCGCGCGCAAGTGGTTCGTGCTTGGGTTCTCCGCCTTCCTGGCCCAGTTGGGTGGCGGCGGATCCTCCTCCTTCAACGGCAATCCCTTTAATCACTCCTCCCGGGTCACCAGCGCGGATTTCAGCCCCGTGACCACCTGGATCTCTGAACATCTGCCGCTGGTGATCGCCCTCGGGGTGGTGCTGTTCATGCTCTTCCTGGCGCTGGCCGTGCTCTTCCAGTGGCTGGGCAGCCGGGGCCAGTTCATGTTCCTGGACGGGGTGGCCCGCAATCGGGCCGAGATCATAGAGCCCTGGGCCCGGTTCCGTGGCCCCGCCGACCAGCTGTTCCGCTTCCGTCTGCTGCTCCTGCTGGCGACGCTCGCACTCCTCCTCGTCTGTGGTGGACTCGGCGTCCTCATCGCCCTACCCGACATCCAAGCCCACGCCTTCGGCCGCCCGGCCCTCACCGCCCTGCTGGGCGCCGGGGGGGTCCTGCTCCTCGGTGTCATCGCGATCAGCATCATCGGTGCCCTGCTGCGCGATTTCG
>JANXYT010000045.1 GCA_025355915.1 Holophagaceae bacterium | reverse complement strand
CCTCAAGGACGTTGTCGGTCACTTCGATGGTGGCGCCCGTGAGCTGGGCGGCCTCCCGGGCGGCCTCCAGCACCTTGGGATCCGGGGCCAGCTCTTTCGGCCCCAGGGCCACCATGTGCATGCCGGTCTTGGCGGCGCCGTTCATGAGGGCGTAGCTCATGTTGTTGCGGATATCGCCACAGAAGACCAGCTTCACCTTGTGCAGGGGCTTGGCCACGTGCTCCTCGATGGTGAGGAAGTCCGCCAGGATCTGGGTCGGGTGGTCCGTGTCCGTGAGGCCGTTCCACACGGGCACGCCGCTATGCTTCGCCAGGGCTTCCACCACGTCCTGCTTGTAGCCGCGGTACTCGATGCCGTCGTAGAAGCGGCCCAGCACCTTGGCGCTGTCTTCGATGGATTCCTTCTTGCCAATCTGGGAGCTGGCGGAATCCAGGAAGGTCACGTGGGCGCCTTCCTCGAGCGCGCCCACTTCGAAGGCGCAGCGCGTGCGCGTGCTGGCCTTCTCGAAGAGCAGCACGATATTCTTGCCCTTCAATAGGTAGTTGTAGATGCCCATGCGCCGCTTGGCCTTCAGGTCCCGCGACAGATCCAGGAGGTAGCGCACCTCCTCCGGCGAGAAGTCCATCAACGTGAGAAAGCTGCGACCCTTGAGATTGACAGCCATGGCGCCCTCCAGCACAGATGCAAGGCCCAGAGTAGCGCTGAGCCCATGGAGCCGCGATTTGAAACGCCTGGTGCGGGGCTAGGCTTTACAAAATGTCACCAGGAGACCCGCCCCGTGCCATTCATGGCCCAGCCCGGGTGGTCGATGAGAAGGCAGCGTTTCGCCGTGCTTTCATGGTGACGGTACGAAAAATCAACCTAAAGGTGTGCAATACTCCACCACGCATTTCCCCCCGGGGACATCCCATGTACGGTTCAGCGCCTCAGCGCCTTCGGATCCAGGGTCACGAGTTGGCCTTTCATCGGCAGGGCCGGGGGGCTCCCCTGCTGCTGGTGCATGGCATCACCACCTACTCCTTTATCTGGCAACAGCTCCTGCCATTGCTTGCCCTGAACCACGATGTGGTGGCGGTGGACCTGCTGGGCTGTGGGGATTCGGACAAACCCCTGGATGTGAGCTACAGCGTCACCAGCCATGCGGAGCGGCTCGAGGCCTTCACCCAGGCCCTGGGGTTCGGACCGTTCGGTTTCATCGGGCATGATATCGGGGGCGGCATCGCCCAGCGCTTCGCCGTGAAGCATCCAGATCGGCTCACCCATGCGGCCGTCCTCAACACCGTGGCCTACGATTTCTGGCCCGTCCAGCCCATCCTCACCATGCGGACACCCATCGTCAGGCAGCTGGCCATGGCCACCCTGGATCTGGGGGCCTTCAAACTGATCGTCAAGCGCGGCGTTTTCCACAAAGACCGGGTCACCTCCGAACTGATGGCGGCCTTCTCGAAACCCCTGGAGACTCGCGAGGGACGCAAGGCCTTCCTGCACTTCGCGGAGTCGTTGGATAACCGGGATCTGACGTCCATTAGTGAGGAGCTCCGCCACACTCAGGTCCCCTTCCTGATCATCCGCGGCCTGGATGACGTCTACCTCAGCGCCGAGATTGCGCAGAAGTTGCATCGGGAGATCCCGGGCAGCCGCCTGGTGGAAATGGCAGAGGCGGGCCACTTCATCCAGGTGGATCAGCCGGGTCGGCTGGTGGAGGAATTGAATGCTTTCCTCGGAGTCCGCCCATGACGTCAGATCCCGGGAGCGTGGAAGATCTGCTGGGCCGCTTGCGGGTGCTCGAGAAGGAGAACGAGCTGCTGGCCGAGCGGGCCGAAGAGATTTCGCTGCTGGGCCTGGTGGCCGAGCAGGCTGGGACCGGCAGCGATCCCATGGAACTGCTGACCTCCGTCCTGGAACGGGTGTGCATCCTAAAGGGCATTCCTTTCGGTGCCTGCCTGGAACCGGCAGGCACCCTCCTGCGGCCTGTGGCGGCCTATCACTTCCGGCGGTCGGAGCCACCCCTCACCGAGGACCGGTTCCAGCTCCGTGAACCCGGCCTGTGGCCCCGGCGGGGCGCCCTGGTGCTGGACCCAGAAGCCTATGAGCGGATGTTCGAACGGCTCTCCATTTCGGGACCGGGTACGCCGCCCACGGCCGTGGCCCTGGTTCCGCTGCGGTACAGCGCGAATCCAGGTGGCTGCCTCCTGTTCGCCGACGAGGTGCGCACGGCCGGGGAACTCTCGACCATGCTGCCTCTGCTGGAACGGGTCGCGGACCTCACGCAGGCCCGGTTGGACAACCTGTCGCTCATCGCCGAGCTTCAGCGGCTGAACCTGAACCTGGATCAGGATGTGGCTGAACGGACCGCAGAACTGCGGCGCAGCGAGGAACGCTACCGGACCCTCTTCGATCATGTTCCGGACGGCGTCCTGCTGGTCGAGGCCGACACGGAAGGCAGCTTCGGTCGCATTGAGGATGCCAATGCGACCGCCGCGGCCATGCACGGCTACACCCTCGAGGAGATGAAGCGGCTCGACATCGAGGTACTCAGTGCACCGGGCCCAGGGCCGCGGCTGGAATCCTTTGAAGAAAGGGTCTGGCGGCTGAGTCCGGGTGAAACCGTCCAGGAAGAACTGCTGCATCGCCGGAAGGACGGGTCCACGTTCCCGGTGGAGGCGATCGGCACCCTGGTGCGCATCCACGGACGCCAGTACATTCTTGGATTTTTGCGGGATATCACCGAAAGGAAGCTGGCTGAAGAAGCGTTGCTCAATAGCCAGCGGACGGAAAGCATCGGCGTGCTGGCCGGCGGCATCGCCCACGACTTCAACAACCTGCTGACCGCCATCATGGGGCAGACGGGGATCGCCCTGGACCTGATGCAACCGCGGGCCGTCGGGCGCCAGAACCTTGAAAAGGCCCTGCAGGCCGCCGACAAGGCCGCGACGCTCACGCGACAGATGCTGGCCTATTCCGGCCGCGGCAAGTTCACGATCCTTCCCGTGGCCATCAATGACCTCATCCAGGAGAACCTCCGCTTCCTGGCGACGGCGATTCCCAAGCAGGTGGCGTTCGAGCTGGAGCTGGATGCGGGGGGGCCGATCGTCACGGGAGATCCCGGCCAGCTGCAGCAAGTGATCATGAATCTGGTGATCAATGGCGCGGAAGCCATCGGCGAGGCCCAAGGCACCATCACCATTCGCACCCGTGCCCTGCACCTGGACGGGGTGGATGGCACCCAGTGGCCCCTCAGCGGGAACAGCCTGGCAGCCGGGGATTACGTCTGGATCGAGGTGGTCGATACCGGTTGCGGCATGAGTCCGGAGGTCCGGTCTCGGGTGTTCGATCCCTTTTTCAGCACCAAGCCCAAGGGCCATGGCCTCGGGCTTTCTGCCGTGCAGGGGATCATCCGGGGCCACCGGGGTGGTCTGGGCGTGGATAGCGAGGTCGGCCTGGGCACCACCTTCCGGCTGCTCTTGCCGGTGGGATCGCTGGATCCCCTCGCCGTGCCACCGGTGGTCTTGGAGATGCCCCCGCGCGAAGGCCGGATCGTGATGGTCATTGATGACGAGGACTACATGCTCGAGGTGGTCGGGGACATTCTGGAGATCCATGGGCACGAACCCATCCTGGCCCGGAGTGGAGAGGAAGGGATCGCGTTGCTGCAACGCCATGGAACCCGCATCGACCTGGTGTTGCTGGATCTGACCATGCCCGGGCTCGGCGGCGTGGAGACCTTCCGACGGCTGCGCGCGATGCAACCGGGGGTTCCCGTGGTGCTCAGTTCGGGGTTCGCGGAGGAGGAGGCCACCAATCAGCTCAAGGGAATGGCCCTCTCAGGCTTCCTGCAGAAGCCCTACCTGGCCAAGGATCTGATTCGCATGATCGAATCCACCCGCCTCCGGGTGGAGGAAAATCCGGGGCCCGGTTGAGGGGACCGGCCTCCTTCCTGGCCGGGGAATCCTACTCGAACTCCACCAGCAGCTGCCCCTTGGTCACGGTGTCGCCGGGGGCCACATGAATGGCCTTGATGGTGCCCTCGTCGTGGGCGGAGATGTGGTTCTGCATCTTCATGGCTTCCAGGATCAGCAGGCCTTGACCAGCTCGGACCCGGTCCCCGGGTTTCACCAGCAGATCGAGGATGAGGCCCGGAATGACGGCCGTCAGCCGCCTGGGATCCTTCGGCACGAAGGGTTTGCGATGGGCGAATTTCTTGGTGAAGGTCGTTTCGTAGACCGCGTCATTCAGGGTGATGGTGTGGCGGGTGGTCATGGGGCCTCGCGCGTCGGGTTGAGCAGCGGATTGGGGGCGGTACCTCAGAAGGGCGGCACGCCATGCTTCCGGTCCGGCCGCTGCTCGGTCTTGTGCTCGGAGATTGCCAGGGCGTGCAGCAGGAAATCCCGGGTCTGGTGGGGGGCGATGACCGCGTCCACATGGCCGTTGGCCGCTGCCACGTAGGGGCTGGCGAACTTCTCGGTGTACTCCTTGACCTTCTCCTTCCGGAACGCCTCGGGATCCGCCGCTGCGGCGATCTCGCCCTTGAAGATGATGTTGGCCGCGCCTTCGGGCCCCATGACGGCGATCTCGGCGCAGGGCCAGGCGAACACGAAGTCGGCGCCGAGGTGCCGGGAGCACATGGCGATGTAGCCGCCGCCATAGGCCTTCCGGAGGATCACGGTGATCTTGGGGACCGAGGCCTCGCTGTAGGCGTAGAGCAGCTTGGCCCCGTGGCGGATGACGCCCGCGTGCTCCTGGTCCACGCCGGGCAGATAGCCCGGCAGGTCCACGAAGGTCACCAGGGGGATGTTGAAGGCGTCGCAGAACCGGATGAAGCGGCCCGCCTTGTCCGAACTGTCCACATCCAGCACGCCCGCCAGCACCATGGGCTGGTTGGCCACCATGCCCACGGTGCGGCCATTCATGCGGGCAAAGCCCACCACAATGTTGGCCGCCCAAAGGGCCTGGACCTCCATGAAGTCCGAGCCGTCCGCCACGGCCCGCAGCACGTCCCGCACGTCATAGGGCTTGTTGGATTCGGCGGGGATGATCTGCTCAAGGCTGAGCTGCGTCCGGGGAGGGATGGGGCTGAACGCATCGGCCTTCTTCCGGTTGTTCCAGGGGATATAGGTCACCAGGCGCTTCACCTGCTCGAAGCACTCAGCCTCGCTCTGGGCATAGAAGTGGGCGTTGCCGGAGAGCTCGGCCTGGACCCGGGCTCCGCCCAGGTCCTCCATGGAGATTTCTTCGCCCAGCACGGTCTTGATGACCTCGGGCCCCGTGATGAACATCTTGGAAATCTTGTCCACAACGAAGACGAAATCCGTGAGGGCTGGCGAATAGACCGCGCCACCCGCGCAGGGGCCCAGGATGATGGAGATCTGGGGGATGACGCCCGAGGCCAGGGTGTTCCGGTAGAAGATCTCGCCGTAGCCCGCCAGGGAGTTCACCCCCTCCTGGATGCGCGCCCCGCCGGAATCGTTGATGCCGATGAGGGGAATGCCCAGCTTGATGGCGTGGTCCATGATCTTGGTGATCTTCCGGGCATGGGCCAGGCCCAGGGAGCCGCCCGCCACGGTGAAGTCCTGGGCGAAGATGGCCACGGGGTGGCCCAGGATGGTGCCGGTGCCGGTGATGACGCCATCCCCCGGCAGCTGCTTCTTCTCCATGCCGAAGTCCGAGCACTTGTGCTCCACGAACAGGTCGTACTCGTGGAAGGAAGCCGCGTCCAGGATGGCCGTGATGCGTTCCCGGGCCTGCAGCTTCCCCTGGGCGGCCTGCTTTCGGGCCGATTCGGGGTGGGGCTCGGTGGCCTCGGCATGCTTCACCGCGTGCTCCTTCATCTTCTTGGGCAGGGACATCGGGGGGGTCCTCGGCAGGGGGCAGGTTGGCTTGTCAATCAGGTCTGGTGCGGGTCCGAAATGAAAGAATACCCATGCATCATGAAAAACTATGCCAGGGGAACCCTGCGTCATGGATCACGGTTCGAGCGGGGACCCAGGGCATGCATCCCCAGTCCCCATGGACCGGCCTTAGACGTATAGTCAGGGGCACGGATTCAACTCACACCATGAGCCTACGGGGCAGGGGAGGCACTGATGCGGCCACTGAAGCAACTGATCGAAGCCAAGCAATCCACGGTGACGGTGGGGCCGGACGACACGGTCTTCACGGCCCTGGCCCTGATGGCGCAATTCGATATCGGCGCCCTGCTGGTCCTGGAGCGAGGCAAGCTGGTGGGGATCTTTTCGGAACGGGACTACGCCCGCAAGATCATCCTCAAGGGCAAGGCCTCGAAGGACACCCCGGTGCGGGAGATCATGAGCGAGCGGATCAGCTGTGTGACCCTGGCCCAGACGGTCGAGGAGTGCATGGCGCTCATGACGGATAGGCACGTCCGCCACCTGCCGGTGATCGGGGCGAACGACGAGGTGCTCGGCATCCTCTCCATCGGCGACCTGGTGAAGGAAACCATCTCCGAGCAGCAGTTCACCATCGAGCAGCTGGTGTTCTACATCCAGAGTTGAATGGGCCGTTGCTCAGCCCTTGGGCTTGGCGGCCTCCCGCCAGGCGGCGATAAGCTTGGCTTCCTGCTCTGCCGTGGGCCCGGCGAGCTTGGTTCGGCCCTTCTCGACCTTCTCCTGGGTCTTGAACCAGGCGAGGGTGTCCTTCACGGTCTGGTCGGCGGGGCGGAAGCGCAGGCCGGCCTTCACGGCCCGGTCGTTGCGCCAGGTGTGGAAGCCCTTGGTCTCACCCCCATACGGGGCCCAGATGGGGAACTCCAGGCCCTCCTGCTTGGCCACGAACTCATCGGGAATCCAGACGGGCTTGGCGTTCGCGTGGCCAGCCTTCTGGAAGTCGGCCACGAGGCTGCCCCAGGCCAGGCGCTTCTCCGGGCCGCAGGCGTTGAAGACACCCGTGGTGCCCTGCTCGACCAGGTGCACCAGCCAGGCGGCCAGGTCGCGCACATCGATGATCTCCACGGGGTCCGTGGGGGCGCCGGGCACGGCGAGCTCGCCGCCCCGGTCGAAGCGCATGGGCCAGTAGGCGAAGCGGCCTGAGGGGTCGTCGGGGCCCACGATATAGCCAGGGCGGATCACTGCCGTGCGGCCGGGCATGGCCTTCTGGGCGGCCTGCTCACAGAGGGCTTTCAGGCCGCCGTAGTTTCCCTCCCCCAGGTCTTCCACCGAGGGGTCGGCCAGGGTGGCCAGGGGGGCGTCCTCGGTGCCGTTCTCGGGATTCGGTTCCTTGTAGGCGCTGATGCTGGAGATGATCAGGTACTGCTTCACGCGGGGCGCCAGCAGGCTGGCGGAGGCGGTCACGGTCCGGGGGTAGTAGGCGCTGTTGTCGATGACCGCGTCCCAGCTGCGGCCTTCGAGGGCCTTCAGGCCTTCGCCCTTCTTGGGATCCCGGTCACCGTGCAGTTTCTCCACGCCCGGGAACAGGTCGGGGCGCGTCTTGCCGCGGTTGAACATGGTCACCTGGTGGCCGCGGGCCTGGGCGATCTCGATGGTGGCGGGGCCGAGGAACCCCGTGCCGCCGAGGATGAGAATCTTCTTGGGGACAGTCTTGGCTGGCGAGGCCGACAGGTCGAGGCCCGTAGCGGCCAGCGTAGCGGCGGCCGTGGACCACTGGATGAATTCGCGGCGGGAAACGGTCATGGGAACCTCCGGGCGGGGAAGGGCTTGATACATCGTGAATCGATATATACTCCTTCCAGGTTGCGCTGCAACGGTCTTTCCTCCTACCTCGTGAGATTCAGGCTGAAGGTTTTGGATAAAAAAGTCGAAACCGCAGATGACGCAGATAACGCAGATGAACCACGATCCAACGCGCCCGAGCCCCACCAACCCCTCGCCAAGCGACCCCGACAACAGCGGGCAGAGACCTGTCCTTTTAATCTGTGTGAATCTGTGAAATCTGTGGATCGAAGGCCTTTTCTGCGCCATCTGCGCCATCTGCGGTTCAATGGTTTCTTGCCTGAGTTTCGCCAAGGATCCAGCTGCCTGCTGCCGGGTCGCCCATGACGCCCGCGCGCCTCCTTCGCCGCCTGGTGCTGCTTGATGAAGGCGAGGCGCCGGCGCTGCTCTGGTCCGCGCTGTATTTCTTCCTGCTGCTCTTCGGCTTCTACCTGCTGCGCCCCGTGCGGGAGGCCATGGGCATTGCCCGGGGCGCAGACAAGCTGCCCTGGTTGATGTCCGGCACGCTGCTGGCCATGGCGCTGGCGAACCCGGCCTTTGCCGCCTTGGTCTCGCGGCTGCCGCGGCGGCGGTTCATCCCTTGGGCCTACCGCTTCTTCGCCCTCAACATGCTGGCCTTCTTCCTGGCCTTCCGCTTCCTGCCGAACCACGGCGGCGCGGCTCTTGGCTTCGCGTTCTACATCTGGCTCAGCGTCTTCAACCTCTTCGTGGTGTCGGTGTTCTGGGGCCTGATGTCGGACGTGTGGTCGGGGGCCCAGGGCAAGCGGCTCTTCGGTTTCATCGCCACCGGCGGCACCCTGGGCGCCATCGCCGGTGCGGCCCTCACGGGCGCCCTCACCAAAGGCATCCTCCTGGGGGGACTTCGACTGAAGGTGGACCCTTTGTCACTCCTGCTGCTGTCGATGCTCACGCTGGAGCTGGCGGTGCAGTGCGTGAAGCGCCTCGCGGTCATCTTCCGTCTGGGGGACACGGCGCATGGCGACCGGGAGCCCGGTCCTGGGCCCCTGGAAGGCCTGCGCCTCATCGCGACGTCGCGCTACCTGCAGCTCATCTGCGCCTA
>JANXYT010000433.1 GCA_025355915.1 Holophagaceae bacterium | reverse complement strand
GCCTGCGGCGGGATCCCCGCCTGGCCGAGGCCGCCGCAGCCGCGGCCCGGACCTACGGTTCCGGCGCGGGCGCCGCCCGCCTCCTCCGAGGCAGCTGCCCCCTCCACGATGAACTGGAGGCCACGCTGGCGGGCTGGAAGGGCACCGAGGCCTGCCTGCTCTTCAACACGGGCTACCAGGCGAACGCCACCCTGATTCCGGCCCTGGTCGGCGCAGGCGACGCCGTGTTCTCCGATGCCCTCAACCACGCTTCCCTGGTGGACGGCTGCCGCATGGCCCGGGCCGGCGGTGCGCACCTGGGGATCTTCCGTCATCTGGATCTCGGGGATCTGAAAGCGCAGCTTTCGACCTGGCGAGCCTTGGCCCCCTCGGGTGCCTTGGCGTTGGTGGTCACGGACGCGGTGTTCAGCATGGACGGGGATGGGGCCAATCTCACGGCCCTGGTCGATCTGTGCGAACGGCACGGCGCCCTGCTGCTCATCGACGAAGCCCATGCCACGGGCCTGCTGGGCGCAGATGGCGCCGGGCTGGCCCAACACCAGGGCGTTCATGGCCGCGTGCCCCTCGTCATGGGCACCCTGGGCAAGGCCATCGGCTCCTTCGGGGCGTTCGTTTGCTGCGACGCGGTTCTCCGGGACCAGCTCCTGAACACCGCCCGGGGCTTCATCTTCTCGACCGCCCTGCCCCCACCGGTCCTGGGGGCGGCCTTGGAGGGCATCCGCCTCGCCCGGGCCGAGCCCTGGCGGCGCGAGCGGGCGCTGGCCTTCGCGGATCGATTGCGGGAGGCCCTGGGCCAAGCCAGCCAGCCCTCCGCCATCGTGCCCGTCCCCGTGGGGGCGGACGCGGAGGCCATCCGTCTCGCGCAGACGCTCCAGGCCCGGGGCTACGATGTGCGCGCCGTGCGTCCCCCCACCGTGCCCGAGGGCTCGGCCCGCCTGCGCATCACCACGGGCGCGCACCTGGAAGAGGCGCAGATAGGAGCACTGGCCCTGCTGCTTCGCGAGGCGCTGGCCCCCTGATCTACTCGCCCAAAGCCCTCCGCATGGCGTTCAGGAGATCGGCCCGGAGGAAGGGCTTCTGCACGAATCCCGCCAGCCCTTTGCCCAGGAAACCCTGAACGGCCTCCTGCTCGTTGTACCCGCTGGTGAGCACCACGCGACAACCAGGATCGAGCTGGCGCAGCTCCCGGAAGGTCTCCACGCCGTCCCGGTGCGGCATGGTCAGGTCCATGAGCACGGCCCGGATCGGGACGGTGCTTTCCCGAAAGCGCTCCATGGCCTCCAGCCCGTCCGTGGCCGTGATCACCTTGAACCCTACGGAACCAAGCAGCTTGGTCGCGACCTGGCGCACGCCCTCCTCGTCATCGACCACCAGGATGGTCCCGCTGCTCGTCCAATCGCCCTCCACGCCGACAGCCACCGATTCCGACACCTCCCCAGTGCCCGCGGGGAAAATGAGCTTGAAGGTGCTGCCCTTGCCAGCTTCGCTGTAGACACGGATGCCGCCCTTGTGGCCCCGCACGATGCCCTGCATGGCGGACAGACCCAGGCCCCGGCCCGTGAACTTCGTGGTGAAGAAGGGCTCGAAGATGCGGGCCTGCACCTCTGGAGTCATGCCCTGCCCTGTGTCCGACACTTCGAGCGTCAGGTAGGCCCCCGGTTCCATCGTCTGACCGGGGAAATCCCGGGCCAGACCCTCTCGGCCATAGGTCCGCATCCCGGTCCGGATGGACACAATGCCCTCCGCGTCGCCGATGGCCTCGGAGGCGTTGGTAACGAGGTTCATCACGACCTGCTGAATCTGAACGGCCTCCCCCATGAGGACGGGCAGGCCCTCCTGCAGTTGGAAGCGCAGCGCCACCTTCTTGGAGATGGATACGCCCAGCAGGTGCGACATCTCTTCCACCGCCTGGTTCAGGTCCAGCGGCTCCACCACGAAGCGACCCTTGCCCGAGTAGGCCAGCATCTGGCGGGTGAGGTTGGTGGCGCGCTGGACAGCCAGTTCCATGCTCTCGAGGTAGGGCCAGGCCGGGGACAGTTTCGGGAGGCAGAGCTGCGAGAGGCTGATGTTCCCCAGGATCGCCGTGAGCAGGTTGTTGAAGTCATGGGCGATGCCGCCCGCCAGGACCCCAAGGCTCTCCAGCTTCTGGCTCTGGAGCTGGGCCTGCTCCTGGCGCCGCCGCTCGGTGATGTCCGTGACCACCCCGAGGACGCTCACCAACCGGCTTTCATCGTCCATCACCGGGGTTCCCGTCACGATGGTCCAGAGTTCGCCTCCATCTTTTCGCCGGAACCGGAAGTCGTGCTGGGCGCCTTGTCCTTGGCGCTGATCCGCCATGTTCAGGCGCCCCTGCGCGACATCCGCCTCGGCCATGAAGTCGAACAGCGACTGGCCCACCATTTCCGCGGGCGCGTACCCCAGCATCTCGGCCATGCGGCGGTTCACGAAGGTGGTCGACCCCTGGGCATCCAGCACCCAAAGACCTTCGCCCATCACCTCGATCAGGTGGCGGAACCGCGCTTCGCTCTCCCCCAGCGCCTGGGCATCCCGCCGGTGGCTTTCCGTCTCCAGCGCCAACTCCTGAGTACGGGCCTCGACTTGGGTCCGGATCGAGGCTTCGCTCGTGAGCAGCGTGTGGACATAGCCCGCCAGGAGGGTTGAGAAGGCCAGCCCAGCCAGCAGGACCGCCCAGGCCCGCCAAGGGGTTCCCAGGGCAAAATGGCCGCCCGCCGGGGTCACGATCACCGTCCAGCGGCGTCCCCCCAGGTCGAACCTGCGAACCAACCGTAATCCTTCCTCCCGGGTCCGCCCGATGGCGGGCAATCCGGAGGGTTCCTCGTGCAGCAGCGCCATGCCCTCCGGGGCCGTGGCATCGTAGAGCCGGAGGGACACCCCGCTGGGCTCGAGGAAGGCGGTGGCATTTTTCACCAGGTTCCCCGCGCGGAAGACGCCCTGCACCAGACTGAGCGGCTGGCCATCCTTTCCACGCACCGGGATCATCACCAGCAAGCCCGCCTGATCGCCCGGCTCCTGGATGAGCCGGACCCGTCCACTGGCGGCCAGGGCACCGGTCCGAAGGGCTCGCGCCAGCGTCTCCTGCCGGGTGGCCAAGGTCTCGGCCGCATAACCGAGCGAGACTTCGTTGCCCTGGAGGGGGGCCGCGAACTGGACTGCGTAGAACGACGCGCCCGGGGGCATTTCCACCTGCGTACCGGCAGCATCCCGATTGAAGAACCGAAATCCGGGATGGGCCCGCCGACCCTCCGCCTCAAGCGCCGGGCGGTTCTGGGGCGTCACCTGCGGCAGCCACTGGAAGGCCTGAATGTAGGGATGGTGCTCCAGGACGGATGCCAGAAACGCGTCAAACTCAGCCCGGTTGACTTCGTCGCTCGATTCGAAGAAGTTGCGAAGGACCGTGACATCCTGGAAGCCGTATTGGAACCCCTGGACCACGCTCTCAGCCCGGTCCCGCGCCGCGGCATGGAACTGTGTCTCCACCTGCCGGCGATGGGCGTCCCGGGTGAAGAAGAACCCCGCCAGGGACAGGGCGGCCCCCGCCAGGAGTATGGCCAGGATGCGCAGGGGTCCCCGGGGTGGTAGATGGGTGGAGGTTCCAGTCAACACACGCCTCGGGATGTCCATGTATGGAAAAGGATGGGTTCATGCTCACAGGCGGGTCCCCCCATGGGAATCCCCCTATTTCTATCGACAATAAGGTCTCTGGGCCGGACCTATGGGAGAATTCCAGGCGACCGCAGGGTCATCAGGAGGTGCCGCTTGAACCGCAACATCATGCTCGCCCTGCTTGGAGGCATTGCCGCAGGGCTGCTTGTAGGCTACTTCCTCTTCAGTGGGGATTCCAAGGATGGCGCCGGTCCCATCGTGGCGGCTTCCACCACTCCCCTGATGCCCGTGCCCTCCCTGGGCGGCACCATGCCAGGCGCGATGCCCGGTGCCATGCCAGGAGCTGGGGCCCTGCCCAGCGCCGAAGTCCAGGCCCGCATCGCCCGCGTCGAGGCCGCCGTGCTTGCGGACCCGAAGAACCATGATGCCTGGGTCGCCCTCGGCAACGACTACTTCGACTCGCGCCAGTTCCAGAAGGCCGTGAGCGCCTATGGCAAGGCCCTGGCCCTCAAGCCTGATGATCCCAACGTGCTCACCGACCAGGGCGTGATGTACCGCGATCTTGGCCAGTTCGAACAGGCCCTCGCCAACTTCCAAAAGGCCAACAAGCTCCAGCCCACCCATCTCCAGAGCCTCCTCAACATCGGCGTGGTGTATGCCACCGACCTGCACAAGCCCGACGAGGCCGCCAAGGCCTGGAACAAGGTGATCGCCACGGCCCCCACCAGTGAACAGGCCGCCCAGGCCCGGCAGATGCTGAGCCAGCTCAAGAGGCCATGATCGATCTCCACACCCTTCCCAGTCCCCTCTGGGTGCTCGGCACCGGCACCGGCGTGGGGAAGACCTTCGTGTCGGCCCGCATTGCCTCGACCTGGGCCGAGCGCGGCCCTGTCTGCTACCGCAAGCCTTTCCAAACGGGGGTGGACCGGGCCGATCACCCTGACGCCGATGCCAGTGCCGTGAGCGGTCCGGGCATCACTGCCGAAAGCCATGTGCTGCTGAGAGAACCCCTCTCCCCCCTGGCCGCGGCCCAGCGCGAGGGACGAATCCTTGATCTTGGCGCCACCGCACAGTGGTGCCTGCGCCCCGCCGAAGGCCGGGTGCTGCTGGAGGGTGTGGGCGGCCTCATGGTGCCCCTGGCGCCGCGGGTGCATTTCCTCGCCTGGGCCACGGAGTTGAAGGTGCCCTGCGTACTGGTCGCCCTGGGCGGCCTGGGCACCCTGAACCACACCCTGCTTTCCGCGGAGGCCCTCATGCTGCGTGGCTGGCGCATCGAGACCGTGCTGCTCAACCCGGGCGCCGATGGAACGGCCCCCGAAGCGGCGGAAGCAAACGCGGAGGTCCTCCGGGGGTTTCTGCCGGTGCCGGTGGTGGTGGTGTAAAGAAGGCTGGAGACTGGCGTCTGGAGACCGCAGGTACTGCTTTCTGTGGCGGCCTCTGGGCGCATCACTGTTTCCCTTGGGGCCGCTCCGGTGGGTCGGCGCCGAACTCATTCAAGGTCGCGCCGCGACGCGGTGCCTCAGGAATCGGTACCTCCAGCCTCCTACCTCCAGTCTCCAGCCTCCCCACCTACACTGTCCCCATGCCCACGCCCCTGCCCCCCGACTGGTCCGACCGCCTCGCTCTGGACCGCGCCCACGTCTGGCATCCCTTCACCCAGATGAAGGTCCACGAAGCGGATCCCCCCGTGCCGGTGATCGGCGGCGAAGGCTGCGACCTGCTGCTGGCCAACGGGGAGCGCGTGCTGGATGGCATCTCCAGCTGGTGGACCTGCCTCCATGGCCATGGCCATCCCCGGCTGGTGAGCGCCCTGGAGCGGCAGGCCGCCAAGCTCGATCACGTGATGTTCGCGGGCTTCACCCATGAACCCGCGCTGGAGCTGGTGGCTCGGCTCCGCCCCAAACTGCCCGCGAACCTCACCCGGGCCTTCTTCTCGGACGACGGCAGCACGGCAGTGGAGGTGGCCCTGAAGATGGCCTTCCAGGCCCAGCTTCAGTGTGGCGCAAAGGGCCGCGACCGCTTTGGCGCTCTGCGGGGCGGCTACCACGGGGACACCCTCGGCGCCGTGGGCGTGGGCGAGCTGGAGAACTTCATGACCGGGCTGTTCAGCCCGTTGCTGCTGGCCTGTGACCGGATGACGGTGCCTGAGGACCCGCGCCGCGAGCTCCATCCGGACCTGGCCGGCTGGCCCGAGCGGCTGGAAACCGCCCGCCAGGAGATCGGGGATTTCTTCACGCGGCACGGCGAGCGCCTGGCGGCCTTCATCGCCGAGCCGCTCCTCCAGTGCGCCGGGGGCATGCGCATGTGGCCGCCGGAACTGCTGCAGGAGTTGCGCGCGCAGTGTGACGCTCACGGCGTCTACCTGATCCTCGACGAGGTCGCCACGGGCTTCGGCCGCACCGGCACTTTCCTCGCATGTGAACAGGCGGGCGTGGCGCCGGATCTGCTGTGTCTCTCCAAGGGACTCACAGGCGGGACACTGCCTCTGTCCCTCACCTGGGCCACGGAAGCCATCTACAGCCACTTCTGGGGCGAGCCCGCTTCGGGCCGGGCCTTCCTCCACGGCCACAGCTACACCGCCAATGCCACGGCCTGTGCAGTGGCCTGCGCCAGCCTCGCCCTTTTCGATGACGAGCCCGTGATGGCCCACGCCGTCCGCCTTCATTCGGCGATGACCGAGGCCTTCACCGCCCTCGCCGCCCATCCGGCCGTGCGGCAGGCCCGCGTGCTGGGCACCATCGGCGCCTGCCGCCTGGTGGATCCCGCGACGGGTGCGGCTCATGCTCCCGAGGCACGGCACGGCTGGTGCCTGCATCGCCGCGCCCTCGACCACGGCCTGCTGGTGCGGCCCATCGGCGACTGTCTGTACCTGATGCCCCCCCTCAGCACGCCGCCCGCCCGCCTCGCAGACGCCGCCGAAACCCTGCTTCGTCTGCTGAATCAATGACGATGCCGCAGTGATATTTCACCAGCAGTACACTGGCCCCTTGCCCTGGAGCGCGCGATGAAACTGGTGACTTTCCTGCAAGCTGGAACGGAGAAGATCGGCGCCGTCATGGCGGATGGCCGCATCCTCGACTTTGCCGCCGCCGACGCCGGCCTTGCCGTGGACATGCTCACCCTCATCCGCCGCCAGGACGAGCTGCTGCCCAGGGCCCGTGGCCTCGCCGCCGCGCCGCCGCCGTCCGCCCTCATCGAGGCTACCTCCGTGCGCCTGCTGGCGCCCATCCCGCGCCCCGTGTCCATGCGCGATGGCTACGCGTTCCGCCAGCATGTCTCCACGGCCCGGCGCAACCGCGGGCTGGAGATGATTCCCGAGTTCGACCTCTTCCCCGTCACCTACTTTACCAACCACCTGGCCGTGACAGGCCCCGGCGAGGTGCTGGTGCAGGACCACCACCTGGTGCGCCTCGACTTCGAATTGGAGGTCGCCATCGTCACGGGGCGGCCCCTGAAGAACGCCACCCTGGATGAAGCTGACGACGCCATCTTCGGCTACATGGTGATGAACGACTGGAGCGCCCGCATGCTCCAGATGGAGGAAATGAAGCTGTCCCTGGGGCCCTGCAAAGGCAAAGATTTCGCCACCAGCCTGGGGCCCTGGCTGGTGACCAAGGACGAGCTAGCGCTGGAAACGACGGCCCACGGCCAGCTGCTCCATGCCCACATGACCGGCGCGGTGAATGGCCATCAACTGTCTGACGGAAATGCCGACAGCATGAACTGGACCTTCGCCCAGATCCTTCAGCGCACCAGCTACGGCATCCGGATGCAGCCCGGCGAGGTCATCGGCAGCGGCACGGTGGGAACGGGCTGCCTGCTGGAATTGAACGGCTCCAAGGTCGCCGAGAACCTCTGGCTCAAGGCCGGCGATGAGGTCGTCATGGAAATCGAGGGTCTGGGCCGCCTGGTGAATACCGTCGTCCACGCCCCTGAGCGCCTGGTGGGCGTACCTCCCACCTTGGTGGGCGGGACGCTCCCAGACCTCTACGCCGGAACGCCCTCCGGCGAGGCTGGGGACTGACGAGACTTGGGCAAATTCAACAGCAGGACCAAACACCTCAGGAGACCATGAGCCACCGTACGATCCTTCCTGCGGATCTGAGCCCCATCGAGACCAACGCGCTGCTTTGCGGCGGCGTGGCGCCGCGCCCCATCGCCCTCGCCAGCACCATCAGCGCCGATGGCGTGCGCAACCTCTCGCCCTTCAGTTTTTTCAACGCCTTCGGATCCAACCCGCCCACGGTGGCCTTCGCCCCCAACCGGCGCGGCCGCGACGGCAGCGTGAA
>JANXYT010000431.1 GCA_025355915.1 Holophagaceae bacterium | reverse complement strand
GCCGACCTGCTGACCCGCTTCATCCTGGTCCACCAGAAGGAAGCCTGGTTCCTGCGGGAGATGCTGGGCTAGCCTGATTTTTCTGATTTCCTACTTTATTGGTAAACTACTCACCCGCGATCCGCGTTGCGAAGGAGATGCTCATGGCCTACACCGCCAAATCCTATGACCACCTGAAGGGCGGCGCCCTGAAAGGGCTCAGCGACGCCCAGCTGGACCAGCACTTCACCCTCTATAAGGGCTATGTCACCAAGCTGAACGAGATCGAGGAGAAGCTGGCCACGGCGGACAACACGAAGCCCAACTATTCGTTCAACGACTTCAGCGAACTGAAGCGACGGGAGGCCGTGGCCTTCAACGGCTCTTTCCTGCATGAGCTGTATTTCGAGAACCTGGGCGCGGACGCCACGGTGAGCGCCGGACTGAAGGCCGCACTGGATGCGGTCGGCGGCCAGGACAAGGTGATCGCCGACCTCAAGGCCACGGCCCTGGGCGGCCCCGGCTGGGCCCTGCTCACCCGCAACCGCCGCGACGGCAAGCTGCACACCTACTTCGTGGCCGAGCATCACCTGGGCCTGCCCATTG
The DNA here is from genome assembly GCA_025355915.1 of Holophagaceae bacterium. GTDB lineage: Bacteria > Acidobacteriota > Holophagae > Holophagales > Holophagaceae > Geothrix. The sequence continues at coordinate 10,289 of JANXYT010000431.1, read as the reverse complement.
AGCAGGACCTGCTGCTGGTACTGGACTCGTGGGAACACGCGTTCATGGTTGATTACGGCATCGCCCGCGCGAAGTATCTCGACGCCTTCGTCGAGAACATCAAATGGTCCGAAGTCAGCAAGCGCTTCGGTAAGTAGCGCGGGGGGTTCTTCGCCTCTCAACGCGTGCCCGTGGTTGGGCCCCCTTTGGGGGCCCGCCTTTTTTCCAGTCGCACGCCTCCGTCTATCGCACAGCGCACTGCGCTGTGCTCCCAATCGCTTGGCCCTTCAGGCCCGCGCTCTTGGAGACGGAGCCTCCATGGTCGATTACGGCATCGCCCGCGCGAAGTACCTCGATGCTTTCGTCGAGAACATCAAGTGGAGCGAAGTCAGCAAGCGCTTCGGTAAGTAGCGCGGGGGGTTCTTCGCCTCTCAACGCGTGCCCGTGGTTGGGCCCCCTTTGGGGGCCCGCCTTTTTCCCAGTCGCACGCCTCCGTCTATCGCACAGCGCACTGCGCTGTGCTCCCAATCGCTTGGCCCTTCAGGCCCGCGCTCTTGGAGACGGAGCCTCCATGGTCGACTACGGCATCGCCCGCGCGAAGTACCTCGATGCTTTCGTCGAGAACATCAAGTGGAGCGAAGTCAGCAAGCGCTTCGGGAAGTAGCCGCACGGGCTGATTTTCGCCTCTCAACGCTTGCTCTAGGATGGGCCCCCGCTTCGGGGGCCCGCTTGGTTCTGCCCGTCCGCACGCCTACGTCCATGGTTGATTACGGCATCGCTCTAATCCATTCCGCGTCATACCCAGGGGCATGCTTCTCGGGAGACCCGGTGTCACAGAAAGGGAAGGCGGCGAAAGAACAGGGCCTGTTGGGGCCCGGCCTCTTCCGGTTCCTGAAAGACCTGAAGGCGCACAACGACCGTGAGTGGTTCACCGAGCACAAGCCGCGGTACGAAACCGAGGCCCGGGACCCCATGCTGCGATTCATCGGCGCATTCAGCGGTCCACTGTCGTCCATCAGCCGCCACTTCATGGCCGACCCGCGACCCTCGGGCGGCTCCCTGTTCAGGATCTACCGCGACACGCGGTTCGCCAAGGACAAGACCCCCTACAAGACCCATCTCGCGGCCCACTTCCCCCACCGGGCCGCCATCGCGGGCGGCGTTCACGGGCCGGGCTTCTATCTCCATCTGGAACCAGGCGGCAGTTTTGCCGGCGGTGGCCTTTGGCACCCTGAGCCCGAGGCGTTGTTCCAGGTGCGTCAGGCCATCGCCACCAAGCCCGCGGCCTGGAAGGCCCTGCGGAAATCGGGGCTGGAGATCGAAGGCGATGCGCTCCAGCGAGTGCCCCAGGGCTTTGGCGCCGACCACCCCTGCGCAGAGGATCTCAAGCTCAAGGACTTCTACACGACCACCAGCTTCACCAACGCCCAGGTACTCGCTCCGGATTTCCTCGATCAGGTCACTCAGGCCTGCCAGAAGGCCGCGCCCTTGGTGGCCTTCCTTTGCAAGGCACTGGACCTGCCCTGGTAGGTCCTCAGCCCCGACCCTGAGCGGACCGCGACGACCTCAACACGGCCCGGAACACGTCCTCGACGCCCTGGACGTCCAGCCCCGCTTCCTCGGCCCAGGCCCGGCGGTCCTGGAGCTGGGCGGTCTCGCGCTCGGGGTCATGGACCGGGAGGCTCAACTCGGCCTTGGCGCGTCCGGCGCGCAGCACCAGTTCCGTGCGGCGGGCCAGCAGGGCCACCAGTTCCTGATCCAGGGCATCGATGTGATCGCGCGCCTCCTGCAGGGCCGGTGACCGCGCCCCCAGGTCCGGGATGGACAGCTGCTCGCCGCCGCCAGTCTCGGCCGCTTCCGCGAGGCTGCGGTGGATGGCGGCCAGGGCCTCCAGCAGGCCTTCGCGGGCACCGGAGGCAAATGGATTCTCGTTCTGGAGGGTGGCAAACAGGTGGCCCGCGTCTTCGCGCACGGATTCGAGGGTGCGGGCGATGGCGTGGAAGGAGGGCGGCGTGAAGGGCAGCTCAGCGCCCGCCCCCACCGCCAGCAGGCCCTTGGCGATGAAGAAGGTGAGGGCGTGGGTGGTCGCCATCACGCGATCATGGTCCTCGGGGCTTTGCCGCAGCACTTCGCAGCCCAGGCTGTGGAACAGGCTTTCGATGCGCTGGGCGGCGGCCGGATGGTGCGGCGACGGGCAGAGCACCACCCGCAGGGGCCGCTCCGCCCGGGCCAGGCTCACGGGCCCGAACAGCGGGTGGGTGCCCGCGTGCGGGATGGCTGCACCCAGGTGTTCTTCCAGCAGGGCGCAGGGTCCCACCTTCACGCTGCCCACATCAAACACCAGCTGATCAGCGCGCAGGTGGGGGCGCAGCTCCGTCAGCAGCGGGGCCAAGGCCCGGATGGGCACCGCCAGCACCAGGGCCTCATGGGTATCCGCCAGGTCGCGCAGGCCGGCGGCACGAAGGTCCGCGGGAATCTCCGTGACGGGATCCCAGGCCCGGTAGGCATGGCCGGCCTCGTGGAGCAGCGCACCCAGCGCCCTCCCGAAGCGGCCATAACCGACGATGCCGATGCGCATGGGATTCTCCGGAGACAGGAGGAAATCCTACCGCAGCAGCTCCCGGATGGCCGCCACCGTCGGCACATGGCCCTGGCTCTTCACGACGCCATCCACCACGAGGCCCGGCGTGGACATCACACCGCGAGCCACGATGTCTGGGTACTCCGTGACCTTCACCAGCGTGAACTCGGTCCCAAGGCCCCTGGCGGCCTCCTCGGCCCGTTCGGCCAGCAGCTTGCATTTGGCGCAGCCGCTGCCCAGCACTTCGATCTTCATGGCACCTCCTACATCAGGACGTTGAACAGGAACCCCACCAGCACGATGCCCACCGCGACGATGCCGAGGAAGGTGGCGAGCAGGACCGGACGCATCACCTTGCGCAGGATCACGGTTTCGGGCAGCGACAGCCCCGTGACCGCCATCATGAACGCCAGGGCCGTACCCAGGGCCGCGCCCTTGGCCAGCAACACCTGCACGATGGGGATGATCCCTGCGGCATTGGCGTAGAGGGGCACGCCAACCAGCACCGCCAGGGGCACACTCCACCAGGCCGATTTGCCCATAAACCGTGCCAGCAGTTCAGCCGGGGCATAGCCATGCAGAAAAGCCCCCACTGCGATGCCGATGAGGATGTAGGGCCACACCTTGCCCACGATGTCCTTGGTCGCCTGCAGCGCCAGCTCCAGGCGCACGGAGAAGCCCCGGGGGCCGCCTGTTGCGGTCGAAGCCTCAAAGGGAATGTCCAGGACCCAGGGTTCCAGATGCTTTTCCATGCGGAGCTTCCCGATGATCCAGCCCGAGACGAAGGCCACGGCCACGCCCGTCACGGTGTAGAGGAGGGCGATGCGCCAGCCGAAGAGGCTGAGCAGCAGAAAGAGGGCCACCTCGTTCACCATGGGCGCTGACACCAGGAAGCTGAACGTCGCGCCCAGAGGTACCCCCACCCGCACGAACCCGATGAAGAGCGGCACGGCGGAGCAGGAACAGAAGGGCGTGGCGATCCCCAGCACGGCCGCCAGCAGGTTGCTCCAGGCGCCAGTATGTTTGGCCAGCAGGTCGCGGGTGCGCTCGGGGCTGATGAAGGTCTGCACGAAGCTGACGCCCAGCACCACGGCTCCCAGGAGCATCAGCACCTTGGGCCCGTCGTAGACGAAAAAGGCCACAGCCTCGCCCAGGCGGCTGCCGGGTTGCAGGCCGAAGGCATGGAAGGCCAGCCAGTCCGCCATGGGCTTCAGGCCGAGGTAGAGGGCGATCCAGGCCGGGAGGGCGGCCAGCAGCCACCCCCCCGACTTCCAGAAGCCTGGACCCGAGACCGGCGCAGGCCCGGCACACCCACAGCTGTTCGTGTCCAGAGTCATTCCCTCATCCTTCGCAGCAGGTGGGTGCACAGCCACAGGCGCGGCTGGTCTCCGTCTTGGTGGCTTCCACCTGGACGCTCAGCACCGCGCCCGCGGCCGCCGCCAGTTCACCAGGGTTCAGGCCGGGGTACCGCTGGCGCGCCGCTTCCAGCAGCTCCGGCGAGAACATGTCGAGGCCGTACCGCCGTTCAGCTGCCTCCGACACGCCCGTAAAACCCGCGGCCTGGATGGCCTGCAGGTAATCCGCCTTCAGCATGGCGCCGGCCACGCAGGCTCCGTAGGCGTCCATGTCCTGGCGGATGGCTTCGGGCAGGGGCCGCTCCAGCACCAGATCGGACACCAGGAGTCGCCCGCCGGGCTTCAGCACCCGGAACGCTTCGCGGAAGGCGCGGGCCTTATCGGTGGTGAGGTTCACGACACAGTTCGAGATGATCACGTCCACGCTGGCATCCGCGATGGGCAGTGCCTCGATGTCGCCCAGGCGAAACTCCACGTTCGTGTAGCCGTGGGCCTTGGCCAAGGCGGTGGACCGCTCGATCATCTGCGGCGTCATGTCGACACCGATGACGAGGCCTTCGGGACCCACGCGCTTGGAGGCCAGAAAGGCGTCGAAGCCCGCACCCGAGCCCAGATCGAGCACCGTTTCCCCGGGTTTGAGGGAGGCGAGGGCCACCGGGTTTCCGCAGCCCAGACCGAGATTCGCGCCTTCGGGCACGACGGCAAGATCCTCGGCGTCATAGCCCAGGTCCAGGCTCGCGTTACCTGCCGCGCAGCAGGATGGGGAGGCCGAGCAGCAGCTTTGCTGCGGCTCGGCCTGGGGGTCCGGGGGTGTTCGCGCAGCGAGGGACCCCCGAGTGGTATTGGTGACGAAACCCGCGTAGCGTTCGCGGACCGCAGCTTTGATGGTTTGGGAATCCATGGCAGGGCCTTTCAAGAAGGTAGACGGTTCCTGGGACGCAGGTGCATCCAGTGACCAGGGCAGTGGAAGGTCAGTCCCTGCGGCAGCAGGGCGAGGGTTTGGACTCGGGCCCGGACTGGGGTTCGGCACCGCCAGAGCAGCAGTCCTGCCAGAGGTATTCGGTGAGGGCGCGCAGCACGCTGAAATCAGCACGGTAGCGCAGCGTCGTGCCTTCCCGAGCCACCTGCACCAAGCCGGCGTCGGCGAGGGTGGCCAGATGATGGCTGAGGGTGGAGGCTGGAATCTCCAGGCGCGATTGCAGCTCCCCGGCGGGCGTCCCTGCCAGGGGGCCCTGCACCACGCGGCGCAGGATGGACAGGCGCACCGGATGGCCTAGGGCCTTCAGCTGCTCTGCTGCCTGTTCCACGGGGCCGGTCATGGCTTCCTCCTGGCTTAATTCTAAGATTGTCGAAATATGATGCAAGTTCTAATTTCGATTTTTTTCGAAATTTATAACATCAGCTCCCAAAACCCCACGTCCACCCAGGCGCCGAACTTCCAGCCGGCCTCCGCCATGTGGCCCACCTTCCGGAAGCCGAGCTTCTCGTGCAGGCGAATGCTGGGCTCATTGGGCAACGCGATGCCGCCCAGGGCAGAATGAAAGCCGCGCTGCCGCAGGTCCACCAGCAGCGATTCGTAGAGCCGGGACCCGATACCCTTTCCGTGCTGGCCGCGGGCGAGGTAGATGGTGGTCTCCACGGTGAAGCGATAGGCGGGGCGCGTCCTCCAGCTGGACCCGTAGGCGTAGCCGAGCACCGCGCCCTCCTCCTCCTCGACCAGCCAGGGGTAGGCGGCGGTCACCCTGGCAATGCGCGCGGCCATCTCGACTTCCGTGATGGGTTCCTCCTCGAAGCTGATGACGGTGTCCCGGACGTACGGAGTGTAGATATCCACCAGGGCCTGGGCATCGGACAGCTGAACGGGACGGATCATGGGGTTCCCTTGGCGCGAGGGCCTTGTCCTACCGCCTAGCGGCAGTCGCAGTCGTCGCCGCAGTCGCCCTTCTCTTTGCCGGCCTCTTCACAGGCGCAGGCCGCGCCGCAGCAGCCACTGCCGCCGCCGTCCGTGAGGGTGGATTCCGCCAGGGCCAGCATCATCTGGTGGGGATCACCCTTCACGCGGAGGGCCATGTTCACGGCCTCGATCATGGCTTCCCTGGAGATGCCGAGGGCCTCAAGGCGGGACTGGTGGGCGCGGAAGGCCCGCTCGGCATTGGCCCCGATGGCGGCGCCCAGGGCGACCAGATTGAGGGTGGTTTCGCTCAGGCCGGTCTCGGTCTGGGATTCGGTGTGGGTGGTCATGGCGCTCCTTGGGGCAGTGAGGGACAGGGATCAGGCGGATGGGATACCGGAGCTGGCGATGGGGGCAGGGCAGCCGGTGGGACCACAGGCTTCGCAGCGCAGGGCCCGGGCCTGGGCCCGGTCCTTGGCCAGTTCGGCCTCCGCCACGGCCATGAGGGGCCAGAGGGCCTCCAGCACCGGCCGGGCGGCGGCTTCGTCCGACAGGGCGACGTGAACCCAGCGACCCAGCTTCCACTCCCGTACCACCCCCGTCCGGCGCAAATCGGTGAGGTGCTCGGAGACAGTCGAGGGCGCCAGCCCCAGCACCTCGGCCACTTCGCAGACGCAGAGTTCGCCGTCCCGCAGGAGCGCCAGGATGCGCAGGCGCACGGGGTGGGCCAGGGCCTTGAGGGTGTCCACGAGGGGACGGAGGGAGTCAGTCGTCATTTCGCGTTATTCCGAAGAGTATTCATCCTACCCCGGAACCAGCTTCACGATTGTCATGCCTCAAACGGGGAGGTCACCTGGAGCCATCCCTTCCGGAGATCCCATGGTGCGGCGCATGGCCCAGGCCATGGTGGTCACCGCCTGGGAGCGGCTGAACCTGGAGGCCTGCCTACCCCACGGCGTGGTGGCCCGTCCGCTGCGGCCTGCCCCTGAGCCCGCGGCGCCCGCGCACTGAACGGTAGGCTCGCCTTCCGGGGAGGTCACTGCCGGGTGCCCCCTTCCCGGGCAAGCCTGGTCAGATTGGCCAAGGCTTCGGCGGGCCCCATGATCAGGAGTTCATCGCCCGCCTGGAACCGCTCGTCGCCGGAGGGATTGAAGCGCAGGCCGGCGCCAGGATGGACCAGCCCCACCAGCAGGGACCCGGTGGCGTGTCGCAGCCGGGCCTCCCGCAGCGTCTGGCCCACCAGGGGGCTCCCTTGGGAGATGGTGATGCGCTCCAGGCCCAATTCGAACTGCTCCTGCTGGAGCACGATGTCGAAGAAGTTCATCATCTCCGGCTTGAGCAGCAGGCCCACCATGCGGCGCCCGCCGATCTCATAGGGGCTCACGATGTGATCGGCCCCGGCGGCCTTGAGCTGCCGCTCGGTGCCCAGCTTGGCGCTGCGGGCCACCACGGGCAGATCGGGGCGGACCTGTTTGACCGTGAGGGTCACCAGCACGTTGTCCGCGTCCGTGGTCAAGGCCGTGATGAGACCTCGGGCCTGGCGGATGCCTGCCCGCTCGAGCATCAGGTCATCCATGGCGTTGCCGTAGAGGATCAGTTCGCCGGCGAACCGGGGGCTGCGCCCCTTGGTTTCGTCCTGTTCGATGATGACGAAGGGGACGCTCGCTTTCTTCAGCTCCCACGCGGCCTGGAAGCCCATCTTCCCGAAACCGCAAACGATGACATGGTCCTTGAGGTCGTCCAGGCGTTTCTGCATGCGGCGCTCCATGATGTAGCCCCGGAGGTCACCCTCGAGGAGCAGGGCCGTGAGATTCGAAATGGCGTAAGTAGCCACGCCCAGGCCGATGATGAGGTAGAAAATCGTGAAGATTTTCGTCCAGGCATTCACGTCGCCCAGTTCCCGGAAGCCCACCGTGAACAGGGTGGTGATGGCCATGTAGAAGCTGTCGAGGGCATTGAGATGAGACAGCAGGTGGTACCCCAGGGCCCCCGCCACGATGACCGCAGCCAGCAGAACGAGGGCGTAGCGCAGACGATGCAGCGGCGCGTCGCGCTGCTCGTCCCGCACGACAGGGAAGGGCGTCCCGAGTTTCATCTAGCCCCCAAGCCCGGACTTGATGGCGAAGTTGGCCGTGCTGAGGGCCACCAGGTGGTCACCGCAGGTGAGGCGGCATTCCAGGATCCCGCTCCGTCCCGATATCCGCACCACCTGGGCCTCGCCACGCACCTGGCCCCGGGCGGGCTCCAGGTAGCGGATGTGCAGATCGGACGTGGCGAAGGGCATGGCGCCATCGAACGCGGTGCTGAGGGCCAAGGCGCTCACCATGTCGGCCATGGTGGCGAGCACGCCCCCATTCACGTTGCCGCGGATGCCATTGATGACGGCCTTGGTGGGCACCAGCACCATGACCGCCGCGCCCGGCGCGACCGAGTCGATGGACAGCCCCCAGCCGCTGATGAGTGGCCAGGGATGGAACCGCCCGCGCAGGCGCTCCAGAAGATCCGGAGCGAGGGTCTCTGGAATCTGCGGCTTGGCCATGGCCCAGGATAGCCCGAAGGCGGCCTTTCCGTCCGGTTCAGAGCTTCAGCACGCCCCTGAGGGTGTCGGCCATGCTCTGGAAGACCTTGGTCTGGGGGCTATCGGGATGGGCGTGCACCAGGGGATCGCCGCTGTCGCCCCCCTCCCGGATGGTGAGGTCGATGGGCACTTCGCCCAGGAAAGGCAGCTCCATGCGCGCCGCGGCGGCCTTTACGCCGCCATGGCCGAAGATCTGGGTCTCCTGGCCGCAGCCAGGGCAGATGAAGCTGCTCATGTTTTCGATGATGCCGATCACTGGCACCTTCACGGTACTGAACATGCCGATGGCCTTCTTGGCGTCGAGGAAGGCCACGTCCTGGGGCGTGCTGACGATGACCGCGCCGTCCACCTGGGCGTTCTGGATCAGCGTGAGCTGCACATCGCCGGTGCCCGGCGGCAGATCGATGAAGAGCACATCGAGGTCGCCCCAGGCCACATCCTTCAGGAACTGCTGAAGGGCTTTGTTGAGCATGGCGCCCCGCCAGATGACGGGACGGTCCTCCTCGATGAGCAGGCCCATCGACATGACCTTGATGCCGAACTTTTCGAGCGGAAGAATCTGGCCGTCCGGGGTGCCCAGGGGCGAGTCCTTCAGGCCCAGCATCATGGGGATGGAGGGACCGTAGATGTCGGAATCCAGCAGGCCCACCTTCAGGCCCTGCTGCGCCATGGCGATGGCGAGGTTCACCGTGACGGTGCTCTTGCCCACGCCGCCCTTGCCCGATCCCACCACCACGCAACGCTTGATGCCCGGAATGAGGTTCTTGAACTCGACCTGGGCGGTCTTCTCCCAACCGATTTCGATATCGGCCGCTGCCACGCCCGGCTGGTTCAGGATGAGCTCCTCCAGGGCCTGCTTGATGACCTGCACGCGATCCTGGTAGGCCTCCAGGAGCTGCAGCAGCACCGTCACCTTGCCCTCGGTCACATCGATGCCCTTGATGGCCTTGAGGGTGCTGAGGGTGGCGTTGGTCCCGGGCACGACATAGGCGTTCAGGGCTTCGAACAGGGCGGCGCGGCTGATTTTCGTCATGCGTGTCTCCAGCCCACCAGTTTGACACGGCGGGGATGGCGGTCGAAACACGCAAAGCTGGTCACGGAAGGCGCAGAAGATGCGCAAAAGGCACGGAAAAAGAAACCAGGATGCCCCGTTCGGCCCTTCTTCCCTGGTTTCTGTGTGCTTTCGCGCCTTCCGTGACCAGCCGCCTTTTGATGGGGCGGATCAGATGTCTGGATCCAACGGCCCCAGCTTCTGCGTCATGGCCCCCACGCCGCTGGCGAGCAGGGTGTGTTCGTAGATGCGGAGCTGGCTGCGGAGCGGTGGGTCCTGCGGCTCCAGGCCACGGCGCAAGACATCACCCTCGGGCCCCAGGACCCGGCCCTTCAAGGTGTCGTGCAGCTGCATTTCGACCATCTCCATGACCTGGGCCGCCAGCAGCGGATCCACCAGGGGGAAGGCCAGCTCCACGCGGCGGTCCAGGTTCCGCGGCATGAGGTCGGCGCTGGAGAGGAGGGTTTCGGGCTGGCCATCGTTGGCAAAGTGGTAGATCCGGGTGTGCTCCAGGAAGCGGTCCAGGATGGACAGGGCCCGGATGTTCTCGGACAGCCCCGGCACGCCGGACCGCAGGCAGCAGGTGCCCCGCACGATGAGATCCACCTTCACGCCCTCGCGGCTGGCCTCGTAGAGCATCTGGATGATCTGCGGGTCCACCAGGGCGTTCATCTTGAGCACCATGCGGGCGGGCCGGCCCTCCCGCGCGTGGCTGATCTCCCGCTGGATGCGGGCCTTGAGGGCCTTCTTGAGGTGCTGGGGCGCCAGCAGGATCCGATGGAAGCGGGGCGGCCGGGTGTAGCCCGTGAGCATATTGAAGAGGTTCGACAGATCCTCGCCGAATTCCGGTCGTG
>JANXYT010000423.1 GCA_025355915.1 Holophagaceae bacterium | reverse complement strand
CTCAGCATCCAAGCATGGGGTGCAGCATCAAGTGGTGGCGAGGAGCGCGTCCAAGTAATCGATAGGGGCTGCATTGATGGCAAAGGGCTTCCAGGCAGAATTCGGTTTGTCTCGCGTATCGCCAACGGCGATACCGAGAAGGAAGTGGGCGCAGGGCGGTGCAGGTTCACCGTTCACCATCCGCGAAGCGGATAGGGCCGCATCGGCGCAGCCGGTGGCGGGGGCGGAGCCCCGAGGACCGCAGGTCCGAGCCAGGCCCGGTGACGCAGCATGGGGGCCCTTTGCCATCAACCCTTCGGGCTGGGGCGGCGGCCGTCGGGATGCTGCGTCAGGCGCCTCGTCCTTGGAATCACCAAGTTTCAGTTTGTCTCGCGTATCGGCGCAGCCGATACCGAGAAGGCCTTCGCCGCCTTCCTTACCTCCCTCGGCTGGCGCCCCAGTGCAGCCCCCACCCATTACTTGGACGCGCTCCAAGATGACCCGCTTCCTGTCCTTCGTTCTTCTGGCGTCGGCCCTCGCGGCCCAGGTGCCGGGCGGCCTGAAGCTCGGCGAGGCCTGCCCCCACTTCAGCCTCCCCGGAACCGACGGCAAGCCCCACGGCCCCGGGTCCTCCTCGCCCCTGTTGGTGGTCTTCCTGAGCACCGAATGCCCCTACGTCCTGGCGACCCAGGCCCGCATCAATGCCTATGCCAAGCAGTACGCCGGGAAGGTCACGGTCCTCGGCATCAATGCCAACGATGTGGATCGCCACGCCAAGGAATCCCTGGCCGACATGAAGGCCCAGGCCAAGGGACAGGGGTTCATCTTTTCCTATCTCAAGGATGAACCCCAGGCCGTGACGCGCGCCTTCGGGGCCGTCTGCACGCCCGACTTCTTCCTCTTCGATGGCGCCCGGAAGCTGGCCTACCGGGGACGCCTAGATGACAGCTGGCAGGATCCTTCCAAAGTCAGGGTGCGGGATCTGGAAGCCGCCACCGAGGCCCTGTTGGCGAGCCGACCCGTGGCCGCGGAACAAATCCCCAGCCGGGGCTGCTCCATCAAGTGGAAGCCCTGATGCGTCACAGGCCAAGGGTATGATCGGAGGTTTCGTCGGAGCCTCCATGCGCCTTGCCCTCCTTCCGATCTGCCTCGCGGGCCTGCCGCTTTGCGCCCAGTGGGATCTGCGGCTGGAACTGCCGCGCCCCACCGGCCAGAACCTGCCCCAGACGCTGATCACGGGCACCGGCCAGCTGGTGGCGGGGGACCTGAGCACCGGCAAGGGTTTCATCGCTTCCGCCCATCGGCAGCTCTTCCAGATCGGCCCTCTCCTCAAGTTCGAGGCGGGCCTGGAGTACTCCCAGTTCACGGCCGACGGCACCCTCGCCAAGGGGGCCGCCTCCCAGGGCACCACGCTCAAGCAGCAGGGCGCGGGGGTGGGGGTGAACGCCCAGGTCTGGGTGCCTTTCGTGGGCATTGCCGGGGAGCTGGGCCTCATCCAGCGCTTCCAACGCTATGCCTTCGATACCGCCGGGGCTTCCAGCGCCAAGGACCTAAGCCGCACCTGGCTGCGGGTGGGCGCCCGGTGGCGCATCCCGTCAGTGGTGGTGCATCCCTACCTGGCGGCCAGCTATCAGCAACCCGTCAGCAAGGATCGCCCCGTGAAGCTCGGTAGCGCCGCGGACTTAGCGTCCTACTTTACCGCCCAAGGCAGCGGGCAGGAATTTGAACGCATGTGGACCTTCGGCGTCGGGGTGACGTTCTGATGCTCCGCCCCACCCTGGCCTCCCTCATCCTCCTGCCGACTTTGATGGCCGCCCCCCCGGTCCAGGCGCGTCCGAAGCTCGTGGTGGTGATCTCGGTGGATCAGTTCTCTGCCGAGCTGATGCAATCCTTCGGTCCCGAGCTCAGCGGCGGGATCGCGCGACTGCGCAAGGAAGGCGTCTTCTTCACCGAGGCCTATCACGATCACGGCTTCACGGAGACCGGCCCGGGCCACTCCGTGCTGCTCTCCGGCCGCTTTCCCGCGAGTACCGGCATCGTCGAGAACCGCTGGATCGACCGCGCCACCGGCAAGCTCGTCTACTGCGTGGAGGATCCTGCCGCCAAGGCTCTGCACGCCCCGGGTCAGGCCAGTGCCTCCAATGTGCGCTTCCTGGGCGATGGCCTGGGCGATTGGCTGCAGGCCCAGGTGCCCGGCAGCCGGGTTTTCGCCGTGTCAGGGAAGGACCGCGCCGCCATCCTCATGGCCGGCCGCAAACCCAGTGGCGTCTTCTGGTTCACGGGCCCGGCGGGCTTCACCAGTTCCACGGTGTACGGGGAGCGCCTGCCGGAGTGGCTCCTGCGCTATGACCGCGGCCTGGCGGACCGCATCGCCACCGACAGCTGGCTCTGGACCAAGGATCCCGCCACGCCCGAAGGCCGTTCCGGAGCCTGGACCTTCGGGCCTCAGATTCTCCGCAATGGTGGGCTGCCACGCCTCATCCAGGGCGTGGGCATGCCCCTGGACCAGGGCTTCGAAGCCCGGTTTCGCCGATCCCCCTTCCTCGACGTCGTGACCCTGGAGGCCGCCGAAGCGCTGCTGGACGGCGAAAAACTGGGGCGCGGTCCCGGCACGGATCTGCTGGCCATCAGCTTCTCGGCCACGGACTACATCGGCCACAGCTACGGCATGCTCGGTACCGAGATGCGCGATCAGATCCACCGTCTCGATCGTGCCCTGGGTCGCCTGCTGGATCGCCTGCGCCATCAACATCCCGGTGCCTGGGTGGTGCTCTGCGCCGATCACGGCGGCCTGGACCTGCCCGAGGTGCTCGGCGAACAGGGGTTTCCTGTGCGTCGCCTCCTTGCCGAACCCTTCATGGCCGCCCTGCAATCGGATCTCCGGACCGCCTTCAAAGGGGACCGCGACCTGCTGCTCCCCACCCCCGAACCCAACACCATCTACCTCAACGAGGCGGCCGTGAAGGCCGCCAACCTCAACCGCGGCGAAGTGCTTCGCCGTGCCCAAGCCTGGCTGCGGGCCCGCCCCGAGGTGGCCGATGCCTTCACCGCCGAGGAACTGATGACCACCGATCCCGCCGCCACCGGCAGCCCCCGGGACAGCAGCCTCCGCGTGCTGCTGCGCCGCAGCTTCCGCCCCGAGCGCAGCGGCGACATCCTCGTGGCCGTGAAGCCCTTCGTGGTGTTCGGCACGCCGCCCACCGACTACCCCACGGGCCACGGCACGCCCAACGCCTATGACCGCCGCGTACCGCTAATCTTCTGGGGCCCATGGAAGGCCGGGGAACGTCGCGAGCCCGTGCGCACCGTGGACCTGGCCCCGACCTTGGCCAAGGAACTGGGCCTCCGGCCCGGCCCCGTGGACGGGAAGGCGTTGGACCTCGGATCGCGCCGGTAGGATCCGCCATGACGCTGTCCCGTGATGCCCGCCTCGTCATCCTCACCGGCGCGGGGATTTCGGCGGAAAGCGGGCTGCGCACCTTCCGGGCCGCGGACGGACTTTGGGAGAACCACCGGGTGCAGGACGTGGCCACACCCGAGGCCTTCCAGCGCAACCCGGCGCTCGTCTACCGCTTCTACAACGAGCGAAGGCGGAGCCTGGGCGGCGCCCAGCCCAATGCCGCCCACCTGGCCCTGGCCCGGCTGGAACGCGAATGGCAGGGCGACCTCCTCCTGGTGACCCAGAACGTGGATGACCTCCACGACCGCGCCGGATCCCGGAACCTGCTGCACATGCATGGCGAGCTGTTGAAGGGGCGCTGCCAGTCCTGCAGTGCCATCCACCCCTGGCCGGACGACATGGATGTGGACACCCGCTGTCCAACCTGTGGCCGGGCCGCGGTGCGGCCCCACATCGTCTGGTTCCACGAGCTGCCCCTGGAGATGGAGCGCATCTATCAGGCCCTGGAGCGCTGCGACCTCTTTGTCTCCATCGGCACCAGCGGGCACGTGTACCCCGCTGCCGGTTTCATGGAGGCCGTGGGCCCGGCGGCGCGCACCGTGGAGCTCAACCTCGAACCCAGCCTCAGGGCCAGCGCCTTCCAGGAGGGCCGGATCGGCAAAGCCACGGAGCTGGTGCCGGCCTTCGTGGCGGAGTTGTTAGGGAAGTAGGGGCCTACTTCACCACCGGCAGTTCCACGAAACTGGCTTGTCCAGGCGTGTTAGATGCGCTGGCTGGGGCCTCCTAAGGACACCCCGAGTCCAGCTAGACCAACCCTGAATGCGGAGCTCAGGCTGGTCAAAACCGGGGGGACCCGACAGTCTAGCCTGGGCTGCAGGAGGTCCGGGCGGTGGGCCAGAAGGGCGGTTCAGCGTCCAGGGTGGACCAGGTATTTGGCCACCGACTTAGTCAAAGGTTAAGCGTCTCTCCAAGTCCAAAAAAAAGATATTTATCCTGAAATATTTTTCTAAAAAGAACAAACCCCAATTGCCCGCTGCAATGAGCAGGGGCAACGGATTCGACACCATATTCTTCGTGCATTCTGGTGGCCAAATCCTCGATATAGCCTCGACTATATGGAATAAGATGAAAACCACCAGCGACCAGTCGAATCTTTGTTTTTCTAATTTTTCGAGTTTCCTGAATAATTGTTTCAATGGTGCTATGTGAGCATCCAGACAAGATCACATCACCTTTTTCCGTGCTAAGTGCCACCGACAGCTCGGGCATTCCAATGAATTGTGGGTGCTCATCCCCAAAGGGGGGGTACTTGATGTAGGTACCCATCAACCTGGAGGTTGTCGAAATGATCGTCAAACCGGGTAAGACTTCTCTTGTTTCACTTAGGTATTCCACATTCGATTTCCAGAATCTGCCCGTGGGCACGGTCACCATGCCCTCAACGGCCCGCTCGCCTCGAAAATATTGCTCGTCTTTAGGTAAAGTTTTCGAAATCCCTGGTTCGGTTTCCCGGAAAGGGAATTTTATAGGAGCGCCGAGCGAGAAGAAATCATTGGGTAGGTAAATTTTAACGGCTGGATTCACACTTAATAAATAATCAAACCCACCAATGTGATCATAATGGCCGTGTGAAACAATCGCGATATCAATTTTTTTAAGGTCAATTTTCAGTGTTTTTAAATTGCTTTCGAATACTTTTGCATCAGTGCCAGAATCGAATAGAATCATTTTGCCTTTATAATTAATCACACAAGAAAAGCCAAAATCTTGCACCAATCCTTTTTTGTCAATACCAAAGGCATCATAAACATTCGTCAATGCCAGGTCGGAGGAATGGGGTTTCGGCTCCGCTGCAAGCGGAAGCTGGACCATGCACCCAACCAAAAGGACCCCCGCGATCAAAGTGGACCAGGGCAATTTCATGGTTCTTCCTCCTGTTTTGGTCTTTGGGTTCTGGAGGTTAGATGCAGCCTAACTCAGTGTCAAGCATCGGCTCGAGCCCTTATCCTGCATCGCAGGGCGGGGTTGCATAGACCCATCCTCCTTCCGATCCCGGGCAGAAAAATCGCCAGATGTCCGCGTCGACCCCGGCCCGCCTTTCCTACCCCTTCAGCAACCGGTCCTCCGCCAGCCGCAGCATGTGCTCGCTGGCGAGGACGCCGTCCTGGTGGTTCATGCGCTGGAAGTGGCTCTGGAGATGGCGCAGGGTGCGGGGGACGGCCGGGGCGAAGTGGGCCTTCTTCCGGTGCACCAACTGGTGGCCGAAGGTGCCAAGGGCCTTGAGGCACCGCTGGAGGGCGCTGAGGTTCAGTTCCTCGAGCAGGGCTTCGTGGTTCCAGCTCAGTTCGCGCTGGAGGGGGCCGATGAGGGCCCGTCCCGCTTCCTTCGACCAGTCCCAGTAGGCGTCGTAGAGCAGGCTGGCCAGGTCATAGGTGGCGGCGCCGCGGCGGGCGTCCTGGAAATCGATGGCCACCAGCCGGTCGCCGTGCACCATGAGGTTGCGCACATGGAAATCGCGGTGCACAAAGAAGTGGGCGCGCGTCTACAGGCTGGCGTGGACCTCGTCCATCATGCGATCCAGCCAGCGGGGCGGCTCCTTCTGCAGGAAATCCTCGAAGAAGTTCGTGCGGCAGTAGTCCCATTCGAACTGGAACCTGGGCAGGTCGAAGGCCCGGCTCATGAAGAAGGTGTGGCCCGGCGCCCCCAGGGTGAGGGGACCGGCGAGGGTGGCCAGCAGCCAACCCGCCTGCTGCGCCCAGGCCAGCTCCTCCTCGGGATGCTCCACGAGGCGGCGCTCCAGCGTGGTGTCGCCCAGGTCCTCCACCAGCAGGCAGCGATCGGCGTCATCGCTCTGAACGATGGTCGGCACACGGAGCAGCGGATCGAGGTAGGCCTGCAACGCGCGAAATTCAAAATAGCTGTCATCGATCTGCTCGGGCGTATCCAGCGGATGCAGCACCACCAGGGCCGTGCCCAGCTGGGGGTGCGCCACGCGGACGTACTGCCGCGCCCCCGCGTCCCCCGCCAGGGGCCGGGGGTCGGTCAGGTCCCAGCGATCGAGGGCGCGTTGCAGACGGGGGTCCATCCGATCAGAGTACTCCCGGACAGGTTTCCAGCCACAGGTGAACCAGGAAACGGCCTTTGGCCGGTGATGTGGACGGTGATAAAGCAGGGCGCGGATGGACGCCGGTCTGACGCCACCCGCGACAGAGGCCCACCGGTTTTTCGGGGGTGCCTCGGCCCGAAAAGCTCAAGACCAAAAGCTGGAACCACGGATTCACCGGATTCCACGGAGGGACGTCGGCACACCACGCATGGGCCCCCAAATGGAACTCGGCTCCTATTTTGATCCGTGTGAATCCGTGAAATCCGTGGCCATTTGCCTTTTCTGCGTCAGCTGCGG
>JANXYT010000418.1 GCA_025355915.1 Holophagaceae bacterium | reverse complement strand
CTGGGCGTTGCGGAAGCCCCACTGCTCGCCGTAGGTGAGGGCCGTGTCCCAGCTTTCGCGGGCGGCTTCGACGATGCGCTTGGGCACCCCGGCGCCGTGCAGACCCTGGGGCCGGATGGAGAGCTGCTCGTACTCCGAGGCAGGCGCGTTGTAGGCGGCGCGGCGGTGATTGCGGATGACCCGCAGCATCGATGCGCTGTTCTTCTGGTAGCCGGGGAAGGGCCCCAGCTCCCGCGCCATCTCGGCGCTGGCGGCATAGGCGTCGCCCGTGAGGATGGCGGTGAGGGCCGCGCACCACTGGGTGCCTTCCACGCTGTCATAGGGGATGCCCATGCGCATGAACATGGCGCCGAGGTTGGCGTAACCCAGGCCCAGGGTGCGGAAGTCGTGGCTGAGCTGCGCGATGGCTTCGCTGGGGAACTGCGCCATGAGCACGCTGACTTCGAGCACCACGGTCCAGAGGCGGATGGCGTGGCGGTAGCCCACCAGGTCGAAGCCGCCGTCCTCCGTGAGGAAGGTGCACAGGTTCAGCGAGGCCAGGTTGCAGGCGGTGTCGTCGAGGAACATGTACTCGGAGCAGGGATTGCTCGCGTTGATAGGGCCATCCTCGGGGCAGGTGTGCCAGTCGTTGATGGTGGTGTTGAACTGGATGCCGGGATCGGCGCAGGCCCAGGCGGCGCGGTTCACCTTCTCCCACAGATCCTTGGCGCGCAGCTTCTTGCTGGTCTTGCCATCGCTGCGGCGCTTCAATTCCCAGTCGCCATCCATCTCCAGGGCGCGCATGAACGGGTCGGGCACGCGCACGGAGTTGTTGGAGTTCATGCCGCCCACGGTGAGGTAGCCCTCGCCGTCCCAGGAGGTGTCATAGCCCGCCAGATCCCGGGTGAAATCACCGCAGGCCAGGCGGCCCAGGCACTGGGCCAGGAAGGCGGCGGGCACGCCTTCGCGCTTGGCGCGGGCCAGGGCTTTGCGCAGCGCTTCGTTGGTCAGGGGATCCGCATCCTTCGAGGTGGAGCCTTCCACGGTCTGACAGATCGCATCCCAGTGGCGGCGCACGAGGGCGCTGCCGGCGGCCAGCATGGCCACCTTGCGCTCTTCGGTGACCTTCCAGTCGATGAAGGCCTCGATGTCGGGGTGGTCCAGGTCGAGGCAGACCATCTTCGCGGCGCGGCGCGTGGTGCCGCCGCTCTTGATGGCGCCCGCGGCGCGGTCGCCCACGGCCAGGAAGCTCATCAGGCCCGAGCTGCGGCCGCCGCCGGAGAGGGGCTCTTCAGAACCGCGCACCTTGGAGAAGTTGGTGCCGGTGCCGGAGCCGTACTTGAAGATCCGGGCCTCGCGGGTCCACAGATCCATGATGCCGCCCTCGTTGACGAGGTCGTCGGCCACGCTCTGGATGAAGCAGGCATGGGGCTGCGGACGTTCATAGGCCGAGGTGGACTTCTTCATCTTGCCGGTGGTCGGGTCGACGTAGCTGTGGCCCTGGGCGGGTCCAGAGATGCCGTAGGCGTAGTGCAGGCCCGTGTTGAACCACTGCGGCGAATTGGGCGCGCACATCTGGTTGGCCAGCATGTAGGTGAGTTCTTCGTAGAAGGTCTGGGCGTCCTCGGGGGAATCGAAGTAGTGGTGGGTCTCGCCCCAGTGCCGCCAGCAGCCCGCCAGGCGGTGGAACACCTGCCGCGCGTCCTTCTCCCCGCCGTTGCCGGCGTCGATGCCCTTCTGCCGGAAGTACTTCTGGGCGAGGATGTCCACGGCCACCTGGGACCACGTCTCCGGCACCATCACGTCCTTCGCCTCGAACACCACGGTGCCGTCGAGCTTGGAGATGCGGCTGGTCCGAGGAACGAAGGGGATTCCCTCCAGGGGGTCGTGACCGGCCTTCGTGAAGTGGCGGGCGATCTTCATATGGGCTGTCCTAGTCAAATGGTGAAGAGAAATGGATCGAACGGCTTGGCCTTCCCGTGGGGCGCGCAAAGCCCTCCCCTGAGTTGGGGAACTTTAGGGGTGACATCTACGGGTTGTGCCGGGAGAAAAGGATGGCCCCAAGATGTAGGGGTGTCAAGGGGGCTGCACCGGATTTTTCCATCATTTAAAAACACCATAGAAATCAGGGATTTTGAGCGCTGATGCCGCTTGGCGAAGGTCCCTTCCGCTGGCACCCGGGATCCCATCGCGGCTAGTCTAGATCTAAGCCGGGCCCCATGCATCGGGGTGCGATGAACCGGGTCAGATCGGAAGAAGCAGCCCTAAGTCGTTCCCCCGAGTGCCGTGGCAAGCCCGGCCCCTTTGTGCCTGGGGCGCACCTGCCAATCCCGTCTGGATGATCTGTCGTTTCCCGCACAGACAGACGTGAGCTGGATACGGGCCTTTAGTCCTCTAGCTCAGAATTCGCGCAGCGGATTCTGAGCCCGCTCGGCACACCGCATACAGCGGGCACGCCGCGCAGGTGCTGCGTTTCCGGACGCCGGGGCAGTCGCCGAGGATGCCGAGGTGGCTGAGGGCGAAGTAGTAGCGCAAGGGATCGATGGGATCGAGGCGGCGTAGGGAGTCGGTGATCTCGCGGGCCATCTTGCCGTCGGGGGTCGCGCGGCGGGTGAGGCCGATGAACCGCGACACGCGGGCCACGTGCGTGTCGAGGGGGATGATCAGCCGCTCGGAGGGATAGCGGGTCCAGAGGCCGAGGTCGGGCCAGCCCCTGCGCACCATCCACCGGAGGAACATGCGCCACCGCTTGCAGGCGGCGCCTGCCAGGGGATCGGGCAGGGAGAACCGGGTTCCGTACGAAGCCGGAAGGTCCCTCCGGAGGCGCTGGACCACCCGGGAGAGTGCCTGGTCGGGGGTCTCGCCGGAGCCAGGGAGGAGCTGGGGCTCGAGGCCACCGCCGCTTTCCGCATCGAGCTGCTTCCAGGCCAGCAGCCAGGCCACGAGGTCAGGTCCCGTATGGAAGCGCCAGGTCCAGGACGTCAGCGAGTGGGTCAGTTCCTCTCGGGCCACCGTTTCGGTTCGTTCCCTCAACCAATCCGCGGGCCGGGAGCCCAGGGGGGCCAGGGCCCCCCGCACCGCTCGGATCATGGGCTCCACCCGTCCGTAGGCCAAGTGGGCCGCGACAAATGCGGCGAGTTCCCGATCCAGGGGTGCAGTGAAGGCGAGGGGGACGCTCAGTGGGTCCATCACCAGGGCCCCGGCCGTGTCGTAGCGCGCGCAGAGGCCATCCAGGCGGGCCTTCAGAGCGGCAGTCGAGGTCCCCATGGGGCCCAGTGTCCCAGGAGCCGCGGTCCCCGGGGCGATTTAAAAAACACCATCACGTGCCTAAAATCACTATGTAAATGAAGGATCTGCCGTTAATCTGCTTGTGGTGGCCCGTGGCCCCTATGGAGCAATAACCGCACATGATGACTCTGCGTGGCCTTGGTAACCTGGCGAAGATCCTTGAAGAAGCTGCAAAGCCTGATTCCGTGTTGCGGGAAGACCGTGAGAAGCCTAAGCCCAAGATCCTCAAGAAGGGGGAGCGGGTTGGCAACACCCGGATCATGGACCCCAAACGGAAGGTCTGGTACGAGAAGCGCTTGAAGGAGATCACCTCCAAAGCGGTCGCCTCGGAGAATTCCGCTTCTGGGCCCGTGAGTGCGCCCACTGTTTCTGTCTCCGCCGGCCCCGCGTTGGCCAAGAATGTGGCCTCCAAGATGGGCGGCTCGCTGCTGCAGACCCTGGCTGCCGCCAAGGACGCCAAGCCCAAAGTGGAAGGAACCAAGCGTTCCGAATCCTGGCGCCGCAAGCCCGGCGAATCGATCTTCTAGGCCGTAGGCTCTAGGCCATCATTCACATCGGAAGCGGCCCTGACGGGCCGCTTCTTGTATTCGGTTTGGGCTCGGCGCATGGGTGGGTCGTTCTACAGCCCACAGCCCAGAGCCTACAGTCCTGAGCCCACCGGTCGAAGGTACTTCCGCCCGATCCAGGTGGCGGCCAGCGGCCGCTCCAGGCGCCCCTGGCGCAGGTCGCCGAGGGTGAGAAGGGTCAATTCCAGGACCGGCGTGGTGCCCTCCAGGGTGCCGTCGGCCAGCCGCGCTTCCAGGTCGGAGCGGGGGAACGCGCGGATCCCATCCGCCAATCGGACGAGCACCGCCTGGGGATCTTCCAGGGCCATTCCCAACTTCGCGACAATCTGGTTCACGCCGCGGAGCATGCCGTCGATGGCACAACCCGAGGGTTGAGTGGCCAGGATGGGTTCAGCCACGGCCAGGATGCGGTGCTCCAAGAGGGTCCAGACCCCCTGATACTGGACGCCCTTGTGCCGCCACCGGCCCAGGAGGGCCTCCAGCTCCGGGGCCAGCACCGCAGGCTCCGTGGGATGAGTCAGGGCCAGCAACCAGAGGCGGGCCTCATCGGGCAGGGCGGCGAAGGCGGACAGCGACATGGAGGCTCCGGGCGTTAGCTCAGTCTATGGGATGCCGCCGGCCGAGCGCGCATTTCCTGTTCAGACAGGACCTGTCCAGGGTTCCGTGACGAACGTTCTAGGAAGTCTCGCGTAAGGTGGAGGGTGATGCGAGACACAGCGATCCTTCTCCTGAACCTCGGCGGTCCCATGAACCTGGACCAGGTGGAACCCTTCCTGGTGGCCCTTTTCGGGGACCGGGACCTGATCCGGCTGCCATGTCCGGCCTGGCTGCAGCCCCCCTTTGCGCGGCTCATTGCGAGGCTGCGGGCCCCCGGCGCGAAGGGGCGTTATGCGGAGATCGGCGGTGGGTCGCCCCTGCTGCGGGAGAGTGCCTTTCAGGCCGCGGCCTTGCGGTCAGCCCTTCGCGCCGCGGGCCGCACCGAACCGGTGAAACTCTGCTTCCGCTGCGCTTCACCGCGGGCCGAAGGCATGTTGAAGGCCCTGAAGCGGGACGGCATCAAGAAGGTCATTCCCGTGACGCTCTACCCCCACGATTGCCGCGCCACCACGGGATCGAGCCTCCGCGAGCTGGCCCTCGAAACGGCGAAGGTCGGCATGGAGCTTCTGCCCGGCGTGGACCACTACGCCACGGATCCGGATTACCTGGACGCGCTGGAGGCACCCATCCGCGCCGCGCTCAAGGACCTGCCCAACGCCACGGTGATCTTCAGCGCCCACAGCCTGCCCGTGCGCCAGATCGAGGCGGGGGATCCCTATGAGAAGGAGATCCACGCCACCCGCGATGCGCTCATGGCAAGGATCGGCGACATCCCGGGCGGGTACCTGCTGGCCTATCAGAGCCGGACAGGGCCCGTGCGCTGGCTGGAACCGCCCCTGAAGTCGGTGCTGGAAGCCATGGGCGGCAAGGATGTCATCGTGGTGCCCATGAGCTTCGTCAGCGAGCACATCGAGACCCTGCACGAACTGGACATCGAATACCGCCACGTGGCCGACAAGGCTGGCATCCGCGCCTATCGCCGGGTCCGCACGCCGGGCACCGATCCCGCCTACATCCGCTGCCTCACGCGGCGCGTACTGGAGATCCTTCCATGAACACCCTCATCCTCGGCGGCGGCGTAACGGGTCTTGCGGCCGCCTGGCACCTGCAGCAACGCGGCGAGTCCGTGGAAGTGTGGGAGGCCGGATCCAGCGTCGGCGGTTGGATGAAGACCCTGCCCTGGGAGGGCGGCCATGTCGAGACCGGGCCCCAGGGCGTGTTGTGGCAGAAGGGTACGGCGGTGGATCGACTGTTCCATGCCATCGACCTGTCCTTCAAATCCCCGGGCACGGGCGCCCGCTGGGTGGGGAAGGGCGGTCGTCTCATCCCTGTGCCCGCCTCGCCGCCGGGGCTGATGCTCTCCCCCCTGATGTCGCTGGGCGCCAAGTTGCGCATGATGGCGGAGCCCTTCATCCCGGTGCGCGGTGGGGAACCCGAAGAAGGGCTGTCCGCTTTCATCGCGCGGCGCCTCGGTCAGGGCGTGGCCACCGAGTTGTTGCCGGCCATGGTGGCGGGCGTATTGGCCGCCCCGCCGGAGATCCTGTCCGTGGATGCCATCCCCAAGCTGCGCCAGTGGGAAGCCACCGGCAGCCTCGTGAATGGCATCCGCAAGAGCGGCGTGAGCCACATGGTGGTGCCCGAAGGTGGCATGGGTCAGCTGCCCATCCGGCTCGCGGCGAAGGTAGCCGCCGTGCGTACCGGGCTGCGCGCCGAGCGCCTGGAACCGCTTTCAAACGGCCGCTGGTGGGTGAGCGGCGGCGGCGAGGTCCGTGAGGCGGATCGCCTGGTGCTGGCGCTCCCCGCCTTCGAAGCCGCTGCCCTGCTCGGTCCCGTGGCCTCGCAAAGCGCAGAGGCCTTGGCGGCCATCCCCTACACGTCCGTGGACCTCTGGCACAGCCGCCATGCCGCCCTGCCAGCGATGAAGGACAGCTTCGGATTCCTCATCCATCCGCCCGAAGGCCGGGGGTACCTGGGCTCCCTCGTGCCCTCCTGGATGGATCCCCAGAGCGCGCCCGATGGCCTCATGCAGCTGCGCAGTTTCATCGGCGGAGCCTTCGGCAAGCCCGCGGATCTGGAAGCCTGGGAAGGGGTCTTCGCTCGGCTCAAGTACTGGGTTCCCACCCTCAGCGACGCCCTGGCCGTCCGCCACGAACGTGCCGAGCGCGCCATCCCGCGCCCCGAACTGGGCCACCGCGCCCGGGTGAAGGCGGCGGTGGATGGTTTACCCACCGGCGTGGACTGGCTCAGCAACGCCCGGTTCGGGCCAGGGGTGCGGGACATCCTCGAGGGGTTGGAGCTCTGGATCGGGTGAGCCCGGCGATGCCGCGATGACATTCGACGGGGCCGAGCGCAGAATGGGGCCACCTTTCACGGAGCCCCCCATGCGCACGTCCCTCCTCCTCCCCTTCCTCGCCTCCGTCGCGCTCATCGCCCAGGCGCCCGCGCCCACGAACGAAGCCAAGGCCTCCGCCGATGTCAAAGTCGGCACGGCCGTCGAAAAGATGGAACTCCAGGGCGAAGCGACTTCCTTCAAGGTGGCCGCCGGCACGAAGATCTATGTCTGGACCAAAGTGACTGGGGCCGCCGACAGCACCATCACCGTGGCATTCAACAAGGGCGACCAGACCTCGAAGCAAGAGCTGAAGGTGCCCCGCTCCCCCTATCGCACCCATGCCTACCGCACCTTCCGCCAGGGCGATGAAGGTGCCTGGACTGCGAAGGTTCTGGCGGCGGATGGAACGGAGCTGGGAGCAGCCTCCTTCTCGGTTGAGATCCAGTAGAGAGAAGCCTTCCGTCCTCAATCTTCAGGGAAGTGCGGCGACATCGGCGCCGCTCTTCCGCTAGCTTCTGGAGTCCCTTTTGCCCATCGCCGCGCTCTTTGATGGTGCCCTGCCCGTGGGCATCTCCATGTGGAAGACCGTCCAACCCTGGTGGGAGTTCGTGCTGCGCGGGCTGCTCGTGTACGGGTTTCTGCTCATCACGCTCCGCCTCACCGGAAAGCGGCAGGTGGGCCAGCTGGCGCCCTTTGACCTGGTGCTGCTGCTGGTGTTGAGCAACTCGGTGCAGAACAGCATGAATGCGGGCGACAACACCGTGGCCTCGGGCTTCATCCTGGTGGGCACCCTGCTGGCGGTAAACGGGTTGATGGGCTGGATCACCTGGCGGAGCAAGCGGGCAGAGATCCTGCTGGAAGGACGCCCCCAGATCCTGGTCCACAACGGCGTGATGGACGAGCGGATCCTTGCCGCTGAGCGGATCACGCAGCACGAATTGATGGCCTCGGTGCGTCAGGCGGGCCTGTCCGACCTCTCAGACGTGCGCGTGGCGATCCTCGAAAACAACGGCCGGATCAACGTGATCGCCAAGGAACCAATCGCCCCCTTGACTTGACGAATAAAAAGCGAACACTGGAGACATGAGCCTAGAACTGGAGCGCCGTGCCCCGTTGGTCAAGCCGAAGCCCGCAGGGTGCGGCATGGGTGGTGCCGTGTGACACCGCTGCTGTGGCCCACGGATTCTCCGCCACTCTTCACGGGCCTGCTCGTGGAACCCGAGGAGGCCCGCTCGATCCTCCGGCCCCAGAAGGACGAACGCTATGGCTTTGGCTTCGCCCTCAGCCCCTACCGTGGGTGCGGCCATGGGTGCCGCTACTGCTATGTGCGTGAGTATCCCAACGCGCTCCACAAGCCCGAGGACTGGGGCGGGTGGGTGGCGCCCAAGCTGAATGCGCCGGAGCTGCTCTGGTCCCAGCGGCACAAGCTGCACGGCGCGCGGGTCTTCATGGCCTCGGCCACGGATCCCTATCAACCCCTCGAGCGGCAGTACCGCCTGAGCCGCCGCTGCCTGGAGGTACTGCTGCTCTGTCCCACCACCGAGGTGATCGTGCACACGCGCTCGCCACTGGTGCTCCAGGATCTGGACCTGCTGCGCGCCTTCGGGGACCGGCTGTCCGTGGGCCTCTCCATCCCCACGGATGACGATACGGTACGGCAGATTGTGGAACCCCACGCCCCGGCCATCCCCAGCCGGTGGGCCGCCGCCGAACGGCTGGCCGCAGCCGGGATCGAGGTCACCATCGGGGTCGCCCCCCTCATGGCAGTGCATGATGCCAAGGCCTTCGCCCGGCGCGCCAAGGCCTGCGGCGCCTCCAACGCCTGGGTGGGCGGACTGCGCCTCCTGAAGCAGGATCCCTTCTACAAGGTGCTGGCGGATCACGGCTGGCTGAAGGTATTGGACCCCGACTACAAGGAAGGCATCCGCCAGGCCTTCCAGGAGGTATTTCCGACGAGGCATTTGGGACGGACCCCGAAGGCTTCCTTACCCGCGCCCCCGGCGGCGGAGTATCCCAGGCAGCCAGGGTTGTTTGATCGGGTGAGCTGATGGACCCCATGGGGTACATGCCTCCCACCAGTCCTTCAACCTCAAGCCGTCTGAAACGCCCGATCCGCTTCTAGGAGGTCGAAGCCCCTTCCGCCGCGCTAGGCGGCCGGAAGGGCTTATTCAGGGTCGACTCAATGGTGCTAAAAATATTGATTCAGTGGTTTCCAGCAATCATCTTCCGGTCCCTAATCTGGATGGCTTTTTTGGCCACGACCCCTTGAAGGGTTTCAAGAAATTGCGTCGGTATCTGGTAGCCAACAAAGCGACCCAGAACGGAACCATCAGAATTTAGAAAAAGTAGCGTTGGGTAAACATTGACATTATATTTGTCTCTAATTTGTTTGTCTTTTTCCGCGTCAATTTTTAGTGGAATTGTTTTCTTTTTAAGTTGAGAAATAACACTCCTGTTGCTCCATGTATCTTCATCCAGTCTTTTGCAGGCACCACACCAAGCGGTACAAAAATCAATGAACACAATGCGTTTTTGCTTAACGGCCATCTCCATTGCCTTGTCCATGGAAAGAGATCTGAAAAGGCGCTCTTGGGTTTTTACCCCCGCCGTCAGCGTCCCGATGGATACCAAGAAATTTACCGTGATTGTGACAACCCGCCTGCATTGGAACATGCTGCACCATCCGGAAGGTGAGGACTATATACCAACATTCGATTTGTTGATTAGCCCAGTCATTGGGTTTGGAAGGCGTATAAAGGCCACAACCTTGCTCATTCCGAAACCGTCCGCTGGCTCCCCTCAGGCCTGCTCCTGGCTATCGGTTGCTAGCCTATCGGCAAGGTTAGTGAATTTCTTTAATTTAACGGATTTTTCAACCCAGCACCAGGATGCTTTGAACGCCGTCAAGGGGGGCAAACCTTTCAAATTAAACATGTTGAATGTACCAATGCGCAACCTCTTGGCGCTCTTTCAATGGCGGTGCCTCGATTTGTCCTAACGAGGTACTAGCCCCGCACCCGCCACCACGGCCAATGGAACGAAAGGCACGAAGGCATCCAAGGCCCCAGGCCAATCCGCCAGAAGTCCAGCCGCGGTGCTGCTTCCAGTCTCATTAACATGGGCTTCGAGCAGGCTGCGGAACAGGAGCTCATCTTCAGAGTGCCAAGCCCTGGGCGCGAGGTAGTCGCGGTTTACGCAGGGTTCGTATTCCTTCCGCAAAAAGAGGCAGCCGCCGGTCATGCCGGCCCCGGCGTTGGCCAGCACCTGGCCTAGGATGGCCACGGCGCCGCGGGTCATGTATTCGCAGGCGTGGTGGCCCGCGCCCTCCACCACCGCGGAGGCGCCGCTGTTGCGCACGGCGAACCGGTCCCCGGCGAGGCCCCGGGCGAAGAACCGGCCCCCGGTGGCCCCGTAGAGCGCCCCGTTGCCGAGGATGGCATTGTCTTCGGGGAGGAAGGTGGCCGCTGGTCCAGGACGGAGGACCAAGGTGCCGCCGGACATGGATTTGCCCACGGAATCATTGGCCTCGCCCAGCAGCTTCACGTCGAGCCCTTCGGTGAGGAAAGCTCCGAAGCCCTGGCCGGCGCTGCCGGTAAAGGTCAGGCTGAGATGGCCGGGAACGGCCGGATCCGCGCCGGTGCGGCGGCGTTCCCGGATGCCCTGGGCGATTTCCCCGGACAGGGTGGCCAGGACGCCACGATCCTGGGTGCTGATGGAAAAGGCTAGGTGCTGCGTGTCCCCGGATTCCAGGAAGGGCCGGGCCGCCTCGACGATGTGCTGATTGAGCAGGCCCAGGCCCTCCGGCTGGAAGACCGCGGCTTCGGTGGCATCCAGTGCCGCGGGCGCCTCCAGGAAGGCGGAAAGGTCCAGCTTCCGGTCCCGCACGAAGATGGCGTGCTCGGGGGCGATGGTCAGGAGATCGGTCCGGTCCCTCACGTCCGCGAGGCTGCTCAGGCCCAGGGCGGACAGGTGCCGGCGCACATCCTCCGCAAGGTGGATCAGCATGCGTTGGATGGCCTCGGGAGTGCCCTGGTAGCGGGCCTTGAACTTCGGATCGTGGGTGGCGATGCCGGTGGGACAAGTGTTCTTCTCGCAGATGCGGGCCATGATGCAGCCCTCGGCCACCAGCAGGAGCTTGCCGAATTCAAAGCCCTCGGCGCCCAGGATGGCGGCCGTGACGAGGTCCTTGCCGGTGAGCAGGCCCCCGTCCACGCGGAGCTCCACCTGGTCGCGCAGGCCGTTCTCCCGCAGGGCCCGGTGCGCCTCCATGAGTCCGAATTCCCAGGGCAGGCCCGCGTGTTTCATGGACCCGAGGGTGGCCGCCCCGGTGCCGCCATCGCCCCCGGCGATGTAGATGATATCGGCCCCGGCCTTGGCTACACCCATGGCGATGGTGCCGATGCCTGTGCCCGACACCAGCTTGACGCTGATCTTCGCGGCGGGATGCACCTGCTTCAGCTCGTAGATGAGTTCTTTCAGGTCCTCGATGCTGTAGATGTCATGCAGGGGCGGCGGGGAGATGAGGTCCACGCCCGGCATGGAGAAGCGGGCCCGGGCGATGGTGGCATCCACCTTCACCCGCATGAGCTGGCCGCCTTCGCCGGGCTTGGCGCCCTGGGCCACCTTGATCTGGAGCTCCTGGCCGGAGATCAGATATTCCGCCGTGACGCCGAAGCGCGCCGAAGCCACCTGCTTGGTGCTGGCGGTTACCCCGTCGGTCCAGTAGAAGGGGTTCTCGCCGCCTTCGCCGCTGTTGCTCCGCCCGCCCACGGCCTCCATGGCGAGGATGAGGTCGCGCTGGCTTTCGGCACTGACGGCCCCGAAGGACATGGCTCCAGCGCCGAAGCGGCTCAGGATCTCGGATCTCGGTTCGACTTCCGGCAAGGGCAGCGGCGCAGAGGGCTTCCGGAAAGCCAACAGGTGACGGGGATTGATGGGTTCGTCCACTTTCAGCGAAGCCAAGTATTCGCGGTAGACCTCGACGGCTTCAGGCAACTCCGGATCCAGCGCCACGAGACGATGGACGAGCCGGGCCCGGGACGAGGTCATGCCGTGGCGTTCGCCCTCACCGGGCTTGGTGGATTCCCGGAACTGATGGGTGTGCAGCAGCCGGTCCTGGAAGCCCGACTGGGCCGCGAGACCGGTCTTCAGCAGCTCATCGCCCGCCAGCTCTTCGTAGCCGATGCCGCCGATGGGGCTGGCATGGCCGGGGAAGAAGATCTCCATGAGCTCCGGGCCCAGTCCCACGGCGGTAAAGAGCTTGGCGCTCATGTAGCTCTGCACGACCGAGATGCCGCACTTCGCCATGATCTTCAGAAGCCCGGATTCCAGGGCTGACACCAGGTTCTGTTCACGCTGGTCCGGGGACAGCTGACCGAAGGAGGGGTGCTCGTCCCGCCGAGCGATTTCCAGGGCCAGGTAGGGACACACGGCGGAGGCGCCGAAGCTGATCAGGGCGGCGAGGTGATGCGACGTGCGGGCCTCTGCTGTGTGCATGACGAGGGAGGCGTTCAGCCGGAGTCCGGATTCGTTGAGGGTGTGGACCACGGCCCGGAGGGCGATGAGTCCTGGAATGGGCGGCTGTTCCACGGTGGCGTCCTGATCGCTCAGGATGATGACGGTGGTGCCCGTCTCCACGGCCTGAAGGACATCGGCGACCAGCCGGTCGATGGCTGCGTGAAAGCCGCGGATGCCATCCTTGCGCCGGAAGAGCATGGGGAAGGTGCGCGGAATGATCTGGGATTCCGAGGGCCGCAGCGCCTGCATGCGGGAGAGGAAGCGCATCTGGCCCAGGTCGAGGATGGGCCGCGGCAATTCTAAGGCCCCATTAAGGGGCACCAGGTCCTTGGGAAAGAAGATGTTCGGCGCCCGGCCCAGGAACATGCGCAGGTCCGTGATGTTGCCCTCGCGGAGGTAGTCCAGGGGGGGATTCGTGACCTGGGCGAAGTGCTGGTAGAAGTAGTCGAAGAAGGGCCGGGGCTCGGACGAAAAGACGTTGGGCCGGGCCGTGTCGCCCATGGATCCGATGGCCTCTTTGCCGGTGGCGATCATCGGATAGAGCATCTTCTCCAGCTCTTCCCGGGAGCAGGTGAAGAGGGTCTTCCGGAAGGCGCTGACCGGTCCCTCGGGGACCTGGTCCTCGGGCACGGACCCGATGGGTATGGCGCGGGCATCGAAGGCCGCGTCGCGGTTTTCCCTCGACAGACTGGCATCGCGAAAATGCACCCGGCCCGTGGGCAGGTCCACCTTCACGCCGGTCCCGGCGTACACGATGCCCTTGCGCTGAACGGTGGCCTCATCCACGGGGAAGGCGCCAGCCTCGGAGGCGAGGATGAACCGGTCGTCCGTGAGGGTCCAGCGGGCCGGGCGGAAGCCGTTGCGGTCGAGCCGCGCGCCCACGGTGTTGCCATCGGAGAACATCACGATGGCGGGACCGTCCCAGGGTTCCATGGCCCGGCTCCAGAAGGTATAGAAGTCCGTCTGGCCTTCGGCGGGGGGCATCATGATGGCGAGGATGTCCTCCATGTGGGGGATGCTGCTGCGGTAGAGCAGGGCCTCGGCGATCTCGTTCAGGCTGCCGGAATCGCTGATGGAGCCGTGGGTCACCAGCTGGTCGGCCTTGAGCCCGATGGACATCTCGCGGGAGATGGCGCGGGAACGGTTGCCGGCGATGGTGTTGATCTCGCCGTTATGAGCGATGAGGCGGAAGGGCTGGGCCTTGTCCCAGGAGGTGCGGGTGTTGGTGCTGAACCGGCGATGAATCAGTGCGAAGCGGGTGATGTAGCGCGGATCCCGCAGGT
>JANXYT010000416.1 GCA_025355915.1 Holophagaceae bacterium | reverse complement strand
ACGGATTCAAACAGGTGGACGGCGTCCGTGTCCTTCGCATGGAGAAAGAGCCGGGCATATTCCACGGACTGCTCCGTGCTCGCCATGGCGTTCTCTGCCATCCGGCGAAGGGGATCGGCGAGGGAAGGGCCGGGGCCGCCGTTCAGCAGCTCCACCAGCCCTTCCTTCAGATCGGCATCCGGTTCGAGGAAAGCCTCGGCGAGAATCTGGGCGAGGTCCGCCAGCAGCGCGAGCGTCATATTCGGCACCTCTTTTACTGGCTGTCTTTTAAAAGATCTCACCACGAAGACACGAAGACACAAAGAAATGAAGAAGGAAAGCATTTGTAGTTCTTCGTGGTCTTCGTGTCTTCGTGGTGAATCAGTTGATCTTTCAGTTCAGCATCCCCATCTTGTGGAAGCTGCTCATCTGGCCAGCGTAGACGAAGATGTAGCGCAGCAGGAAGCCGCCCATCAGGACGAGACCGGCCGCGGTGAGGGCCAGATTGCGGCTGCCGTGGAATTCGTGGCCCTTGAAGATGCTGGGGGCGAGCTCATAGACCTCGATGGCCAGGGGCACCAGGAGGCCCAGCACGAGGAAGGGGCCCCAGAAGATGAAGGTGTAGGGGCCGCCCAGGATCAGGCTGAGGGCCTGCTTGACCGCCAGCGAGGAGAGCTCCCCGTGGATCAGGTAGGGCAGGATGATGAACAGCTCAAGCGAGATGAACATCACGTCCAGCGTGACCAGGAACTTGGTCTCATGCTTCTCAATGGGGTTCTTCCGGTTCAGGACCATGGCGAGCAACAGGGCCGCGGCGCCGCTGGAAAGGGCCGAGAACAGGAACATCTGGGCCACCAGGTTGGTGTTCCAGAAGGGCCGGGCGGACACGGCCCCCAGCAGCACGCCAGTGTAGATGCCCACCCCGATGGAGAGGGGAAAGCCCACCATGGCGATCTTCGCGCGCCAGGATGAGATGTCTACGTTCAGGCGGTGGACCGGTTTCCAGGTGGCTGGGACCTTGCTGAAGAGCCACTTGCGCTCATCCTCGGAGAGCCAGGAGAAGAGATACACGAACGTAACGACCGTGAAAAGGGTGAGGAGGTACGACCCGATGGACATGGGACTCTCCCACCGGAAATGGGTGAACAGCTTGTAGAAGCGATACCAGTTGCCCAGATCGAGGATGAGCAGCCCCGAACCGATGGCCACGGGCCAGGGCGCGAGGAGGGCGCCCATGCGGGCCACGCGGGCGTAGACCGGCTTGTCGTCGATCGTCAGATAGTTCGCCAGGCCAGCGGCGAAGAAAAGTCCAGCGGACAGGCCGCCCAGGAACAGGTAGATGACGATGAGGAGACCCCAGTTAAGCTCGTGCATCTCTTCCTCCTAGAGCAGGTAATAGAGTTGAGGGCCGTTGCCCGTCTGGGGTTCTTTCACGCGGTAGCGCCGCGTGGCGAGCAGTTCGTGGATCCGGCTCTTGGGATCCTCCAGGTCGCCGAAGACCCGCACCTTGGAGGGGCAGGTCTCGACACACGCGGGCACATCGCCGCGGTCCACGCGGTGGCTGCACAGGGTGCACTTGTCCACCACGCCCTGCTCCTCGACAAAGTACCGGGCGTCGTAGGGGCAGGCGATCATGCAGTAGCGGCACCCGATGCACTCATCGTAGTTGACCAGCACAATGCCGTCCTTGCGCTGCCAGGAGGCGCCGGTGGGGCACACCCGGACGCAGGAGGGTTCCGCGCAGTGGTGGCACTGCTCCGGTTCGAAATTGATGCTGAGCGTGGGGTACTCGCCCTTGCGCTCTTCATTGATCTTGTTCCGGAAGTTCCCGATGGGCACGTTGTTCTCGGCCTTGCAGGCGACGACACAGGCTTTGCAGTTGATGCATTTCCTGGAGTCGATGACGAGGGCGTACCGTTTCTTCTTCATGGCCATGGTTCACCCCCTTCAGGCGTTCGCGACTTTGACGAAGGTTTCGTGGAAGGCCGCGTTGCCCGATACCTGATCCCAGGCGGTCTCGAGGATCACCGCGTCGCTGGCGCCCACGTTGTAGACCAGGCTCTGCATTTTTGATTTCTTGCCGAACCCGTGGAGCATGAAGACGCAGTCGGGGCGGATCTCCTCGGTGACGCGGACCTTCAGCTTCACGCTGCCCACGCTGCTGGTGACGTTCACGTAGGACCCGTTCTTGATGCCCAGCCGTTCCGCGGGCTTGGGATTGATCCAGAGATCGTTCTCCTTCATGAACTCGTTCAGCCAGACGTTGTTCGACTGGTTGGCGTGGGTGAAGTAGCCCACCCGGCCGAGGATCAGGCGGAAGCGGTCACTGGGCGGCGGAACCGGCGCGGTGTACACCGGCAGCGCATCGTAGCCGGCTTCCTTCAGGCGCTCGGAGAAGATCTCGATCTTGCCCGTCTTGGTGACGAAACGATGGTCGGGGTTCAGGGTCTTGCCGTAGCTGGGCAGGCCGGTGGCGGCCCAGACACCGTGCTTCTTCATGTGCTCGGCGGCCATGGGGATGGGCAGTTCCTTGAACTCCGCCTCGACCCACTGCTCGATGGTGTAGTCGAAGTAGTCGGAGAGGCCCAGGCGCTTGGCCAGGCCCTGGACGATCTCCAGGTTCGGCTTGGTGTCATGGATGGGCTTCACCACCTGCTGGCGGTAGACCACGGCGGGCCAGATGCCCGGCATCACTTCTACGGGGTCCGTGCGCTCCAGGTAGGCGCTTTCCGGGAAGACCACATCGGCATACCACGCCATGTCGCTCATCTGGACATCGATCACCCCGATGAAGTCCATCTGCTCGATCATCTTCAGGGTCTTGGCCTGGTCGGGCAGGGCGTTCAGGGGATCCTGCTTGTAGACCATCCACGCTTTGATGGGGTAGGGCTTGCCGCTGAGCACATTCTCGCGGAGCTTCAGGTAGACGCCGTCACCCTTGGCCGCCAGGGGGAAGTGCTTCTCGATCTCGTCCACCCGGGGGGCCTTGGGTTCGTCCCAGGGCATGAAGAGGAACTCGCCCTTGGGCAGTTTGGCGTTGGGTACCATGCCGCCGGGCTGGTCCCAGTTGCCGATGATGGCGTTGAGGATGGCCTGGGCGCGGCGCATTTGGAAGTCGTTCTGGTACCACGACGAGCGGCGGCCGGCGTAGTAGAGGGCCCGCGGCGCGGCGTCGGAGAACTCGCGGGCGATGCGGATGATGTCCTTCGCCGGGATCTCGGTTTCCTTCTCGGCCCACTCGGGCGTGTACTGCTTCACATGTTCGGCCAACTGGTCGAAGCCGGTGGTGTAGGCGGCGACGAAGTCCTTGCTGTGGCGGTTCTCCTTGATGATCACGTGGATCATGGCGAGGATGAACGCGAGGTCGGTGCCAGGTTTGATGGGGTACCACTCATCGGCCTTGGCGGCGGTGACCAGCTTCGATCTGCTCAATAGCAAATACGTCATCATGTCCGGCGCGAACCGCTTCGAAAGCATCATCACGCCCGACACGATGGATCTCATCGG
>JANXYT010000409.1 GCA_025355915.1 Holophagaceae bacterium | reverse complement strand
TTCCATGGTGGTGGATCGGTCAAGAATGAATGCGGAAACATTCCCACCACCCCCCTTTTCAATGGCCCAACAATGGATCCCCCAGGAGCATTGTCATGAGTGATCCCGAGACTGTCGGCATGCGAGAAGGGCTTCCCGCACCATCCCAGTCCCATCCTGGATTCCTCCGGCGCTGCGCGGTGGCGTGCCTGATCGTGCTTCTTTTGTTGGCGGGCTTTGGCATCCTGGCTGCGGGATGGATCGTCGTCCACGGCGTGAGCGCCCGTGACTCGCCGACGGTCCTTGAAGAGACCGTGGCCCGGGCACTGAGGCACCTCGCCGTGCCTGCCAAAGATCGGCGGCGGGTCAACCCCGTCCCACCGACGCCCGAAGCCTTGACCGAAGCCATGGCCCACTGGGCGGATCACTGCGCGACCTGCCATGGCAACGATGGCCGCGGCAGTACAACGATCGGCCGGAACCTGTTCCCGAAGGCGCCGGACATGACCCTCCCCAAGACGCAGGGGCTTAGCGATGGCGAGCTGTTTGCCATCATCAAGAATGGGGTGCGCCTCACGGGGAGGCCGGCTTGGGGGAGCCCCGGCAACGCCGAGGATTCCCAAACCTGGAAGATTGTCCTGTTCATCCGGCACTTGCAAAACATGACGCCGGAGGAACTCGACCAGATGAAGTCGATGAACCCCGTCTCCCCCATGGAGCGGGAGCAACAGCGGAAAGAAGATGACTTCCTCAACGGAGGTGATGACCCGGGCCCCGCCACCTCCTCTCTCCACCCGCCCCACCCTGGGGCCTCTCGAAAGGAGCTTCCATGAAAACCGTTTCGTCCTTACTTCTGACTTCGGCCCTGTCGCTCGTGCCCGGCATCGTCTCCGCCCACACCCACAAAGAGGTCATGGGCACGGTTAAATCCATCGATTCCGCCCAGATCGAATTGGCGCTGAAGGGCGGCAAGATTCTTTCCATCCCCCTCGCCAAGAGCACCATGTTCATGCGGGGGAAGGACATGGTGGGCGCCGATCAGGTGCAGCCGGGGATGCGTGTCGTGGTGGTCCTCGCAGAGGACGACAAGACGGCGGAGAACGTCAAACTCGGACCGGCCCCCAAAAAGAAGTAGCCTTCGGCTTGGCCGTCCTCCGGTCTCTCCCTGGTATATGAGGGACTCAGGGTGCCACGATCCAGCTGGCCACGAAGCGGTAGGTGCCCGCGTCGTTGAACAGGAGGCCCCGAGTCACCACATCATTGGTGTTGGCGACAGCGGTGAGCCCGTGGAACTGGGTGCCCGCCTGTTGGTAGACCTGGACGGTGGTCGCGCCTGTAAGGGTGGTGAAGGCCGAATCCGTGGGCAGCGTCAGGGTGAAGCGGGCTTGGGTTCCGCTGGCGGTGTACCCGGATACGGTGCCGTGAAGTCCCTGCTGCTCTAGACGCACTTGGCTGGCGGTGAGCGAGCCGCTGCCGCCCATCATGCCGCCGCCCATCATCCCGCTGCCGCTGACCACTTCCACCCGCTGTCCCTTGGTGAGGCTTGTGGGGCCAAAAGCCGGAGTGAAGGAGAGACCCGTGAGGTCCACGCCATCCGAATCAATGCTGTAGGGCGTGGAGGCAGGAATGGTGACGGTAAGCGTTCCGGCCATGGATGAAGCCATCATTCCGCCACCCTGACCGGCATTCGCGGCCATGGTGATCTGGGTGGGTGGATTGCCGGTGATGGCAGTGACCACGCCGCCACCCATCATGCCGCTGACCCCCGCGCCCATGGATTCCACCCGCTGCGCCAGGTAGGTGCCGTCCGGCTGAAGGGCTGCATTCACGGCCACCATCATGCCCGTCGTCATCGAGCCCATGCCCGTGAACCCAGTGCCCGCGAACTGCGTGCTGGTGTTGGTCATGAACGTCACCTGCTGGATCCCCATCATCGAGCCCATGGTGAACTGGGCACCTGAGACGCTCGAAACCGAACCGACCCGGTGCTGCATGGTGCCCTGCCAGGGATTCATCCCGGTTCCGGCGACCGAGCCCATGGAGGCCGTCATCACCGGAGTCATCGTGACATTCCCCGCCCCGTCAATGGCGACCGAGGAACCCATGTTCATATCGAAGCTGAGGGCCATGGGCGAGGTGCCCACGGTCATGACGGGGCTGAAGGGCACGGTGGCGGTGAAGGGGCCCGGAAGCGTCTTCTGCTTGTAGGTGTGCGACACGGGATCCATGTACCCCATGGAGACCGCCGAGAATGTCACCATCGCTTGCGTGTAGGTTCCCTGGGGCACGGCCACGGAGGCGATGGGCTGCACCGTGGCCATCAACTGCATCATTTCCATGGGCGAGGCGGTGGGAACCATGTTCACGGTGTTGCCTCCTGAGCCCGTGAGCGTGATCGAATTGACGGTCATGCCGAAAGCCATGATCCAATCCGCAGGCGCGTCCCCCAGGCTCACTTGAACCGTCGTCGTGTTCGAAGTTGGTGGAGGCGGGTTCGTGCTCGGGGTGGCGCTGGAGGTGCTTCCCCCACAGCCTAGAAAGGCAAGCCCAGCCATAAGAAGGGCAGCGATGGCGGCATTCCGGGTTCCGATGATCGGCGACATAATTTCTCCATTATGGTTATTCAGGAATATTAAAATCCAAGACTGAACCTCTCAAGACATTGAGTGCGTCACTAGAGGGTCTGGTTCCTGAGCCGGACCGCACGTTGAGGCCAAGCGGGAAAGCCTCTTTGCCAGATCAGGGCCAATAGACAACGCCGAGGCCGAAGCTGGTCTTGGGGGATCCATCACTAAGGCCCGCGATGAAAGATCCCTTCAGGGCGAGGCGTTGGCCCAGGAGGTGGAACACATCCAGCGATACCTCCCGGGCCCCCGCCACGCCGGAGTACTGGGATCCCCGGGCTTCATAGGCAATCGAGTACTTGGTGCGATCCATGTAGTAGGACAACCCTGCACCAACGGTGTAGATGCCGCTCCGGGTGGTCTGGGTGGTGGCATTGTTCATGGACGCGCTTTGGATCCACCCCCCCAGAAGCGAGATCTGGAGGCGGTCCCAGCGCTGGTGCGCGGCGAGAAAGCCGCCCACATCCGTCTTGCCCGTGCCAAGGCCCTTGTCGCTGTTCGCGGTGGGCAGTTTGAGGGCAAGCCCACCATCGAAGGCGAAGCCCGAGTCGGTCTCTGGAACAAATCGCCGGATACCCCGAATCAGAACATCCCCCAGGCCGGCCGCGGAGTCGCTCTGGCCCCCTCCCTGCACGTCGAGGCGAAGGACCGGGAGGGTGACATTCAGGTCGAAGGTGGAGGAGGCGTATCCCACCGCCCCATAGGCCACGCTCAGCTGGCTGACGATCGGGGTGCCGAAATCCCCCCGCTTGCGCCCGAGCCCGCCCTCCAGATAAAGGGCGGGCTCGGACGCCTTGAGGCAGGTCGACGCGAGAACGAGGGCGATGACCCCCATGACGATCCAGAGAGCCCGGCTCCGGGAATAGGGCTTGGGCGAGCAGCAATCGTGCATGCAGGGGACTCCTTCGTCGGGCGGCGGCGATCCCGCGCGGGGGTATGGGGCGTGCAATGGATTCAGGGCTTGGTTTCGTGCATATGCTGCATGGGCTTCAGGGACTTGCCCATGGCATCCAGGCGCCCGTTCATGGTCTTGAGCATGGCCTGATCCATCTTCCCGTCCCGCATGCGGGCGGCCATGTTCTGCATCATGCCGGCCATGTCGTCCATCATCTTCGACATGTAAC
>JANXYT010000305.1 GCA_025355915.1 Holophagaceae bacterium | reverse complement strand
CCCTGCTCGGCGCTCGATCCCATTGCCACCGCCCGGGTCGAGGAGCTTATCCTCGAGTTGAAGCGGGAGTTCACCATCGTGATCGTCACCCACAACATGCAGCAGGCCGCCCGGGTGAGCGACCACACCGCCTTTTTCTGGATGGGCAAGCTCATCGAGACGGGGCTCACCGAGAAGCTGTTCACCAATCCCGGGCATCGCATGACCGAGGACTACATCACGGGGAGGTTCGGCTGATGCGTCAATTCGACCAGGAATTGAAGGAACTTCGGGATGGCATCCTGGCCATGGCCGGTCTGGCCGAAGAGATGATCGATTTGACCAACCAGGCGCTCGTCGAGCGATCGAAGCCCAAGTCGGATCAGGTCATGATCCTGGACCGGCGCATGGATGAGTGGGAGCTGAAGCTGGACCGCCTCTGCGTGGACCTGCTGGCGCTCAGATCCCCGGCGGCTGGCGACCTGCGCCTGATCGCCTCCAGCCTCAAGATCATCCCCGAGATCGAGCGCATCGGTGACCACTGCTGCAACATCGCCCGGCGCGCCACCTACGTGCATCCCCCCATCCTATCGGGCGGTCTGCTCGAGCGCCTGGGCCAGGAAACCCGCGGGATGGTCAGGATGGCGGTGGACGCTTTCATCGGCAGCGACGCTGGCCTGGCCCGCACGGTGATCAAGGCCGATGACTCCGTGGACGAGCTGTATGGCCGGATCTACCGGGAACTGCTGCGCCTGATGATGTCCGACCCCCTTTGCATCGAACGCGCCAGCCACCTCATCCTGGTCATCAAGAACTGGGAGCGCATCGCGGACCAGGCCACCAATATTGCGGAAGAAGTGCTGTTCATCCTCGAGGGCCGCAGCGCGAAACATACGTACCTGCAGGACCATCCCGCCGAACCGTGAAAAGGGCCCCATGCCACGCATCCTCCTCCTTGAAGACGACACCGAAATCCGGCTCGGCCTCGAGCAGCACCTGCGCCGGGAAGGCTTCAGCCTTGTGCCCGTGGGCACCGGCCGGGATGCCCTGCTGGCCCTCAATGCCAGCGGACCCAAGCTCGATGCCGCCCTGCTGGATCTCAGCCTCCCCGACATGGATGGCCTGGATGTCCTCCGCGCCATCCGCACCCATGCAACCCTCCGGGCCCTGCCCGTGCTGCTGGTCACGGCCCGCAGCGAGGAGATCGATCGCGTCCTGGGGCTCGAACTCGGGGCGGACGACTACATCTCCAAACCCTTCTCCACCCGGGAATTGGCGGCCCGCCTGCGGGCGATCCTCCGCCGCGCCACCCCCTTCGAAGGGGCTGAACGCGCCACCCAGCTGGCCTATGGTCCCATCTCCGTCGATCTCGATATGCACGTGGCCCGCGTGGATGGACAACCCGTGGAACTGACCAGACGGGAGTTCGAGCTGCTGGCCTACTTCCTCATCAATCCCCGGAGGGTTTTGACCCGCGAGAAGATCCTCCAGCAGGTCTGGGGGCTCGAGTACCTGGGCGAGAGTCGGACGATTGACGCCCATGTGCGCCGCGTCCGCGCCAAGATCGGCGAATCGGCTGCCGAGCTGATCGAGACCGTGGTGGGCGTCGGCTACCGGCTGGGCGGGCCCGCCGGCGCCTGAGGCGGCAGCATCACCCGGAAGGTCGCTCCTTCGCCCGGCAGGCTTTCCACCGTGACCTCGCCTCCCATCAACCGGCAGAGGTGCTTCACGATGGCCAGGCCAAGGCCTGTGCCTGGCTTCGCCTGGGCGGCTTGCGCTCGGTAGAAGCGTTCGAATATGCGCCCCTGTTCGGCCTCGGGGATGCCCGGGCCCTGGTCACGGACTTCCCAGGTCTGCCACTGGCTCGTGAGGCGGACGGATAGATCGACCTGCCCGCCTGGCGGGCTGAATTTAATGGCGTTGGAGACCAGGTTTTCGATGACCTGGTGCAACCGCAACGGATCCACCAGAATCATGGCGCCGTCCGGAGCATCGACAGTCAACGCAAGCTGAACGCCGCTTGCCGCGTAGCGGGGCTGGAGATCCCTCATCAAGGTATCCAGGAAGGTGTTGAGGTCCAGGCATTCGGGGGCGAGGTTCAAGGCGCCGCTCTCGATCCGGCTCAGCTCTGAAAGATCGCCGAGCAGGAGCGTGAGCCGACGCACGGACCGCAGGATGGATTCGGCGCTGGCCCGCGCCGAATCGGACAGCTTCTCCTCCTGCAGGTTCTCCGCGGAGATGCTGATGGCCGTCACCGGCGTTTTCAGCTCATGGCTCACGTTGGAGATGAACTTCTGGCGGGTGGTCTCCAGGGCCTCCTGGCTGGTGACATCGTCCAGGGTGAGGAGGACGCCGCTCACCGACCCCAGAGGGGCGAAGGGGATCGCCCTGACGCGAAGCGTCCGGCCAGCCCGGGCCAGGCGCCATTCGTAGGGGACCCCTTGGTACGCCTTCAGGACCGCATCGGAGCCTTTCATATCGCGAAACACCTCGCCCACGGCCATGCCCTTTGCCAGGGGCGCGCCAAGCCCCAGATGGCGCTGGGCAGCGGGGTTGAACTGCTCCAGGCCTCCGGTGGCGCCAAATAGGATGACTCCCTCCTCCAGCCGGGCCATGATTCCCGGCAGCATCCGATCCTCGCGAACCACCTTTCCCTTTAGATCGAGATTTTCCCGTTCCAGCGCCGACCAGGCGCGAGGAAGGTCCTCAATGGCCCGGGGCCGGCTTCCCCCCAGCAGTTGTCCCAATGGCTCGGCCAGAGATCGCACCTGCCAGCGGGCCATGAGGATCAGCACCAGGACAAGGGTGGCCAGAAGACTCGTCGTCCAAAGGAGGGAGGCCCCCTTGTGGATATTCAAACCGAGGCCGAAACCTAGAAAGAGCATGGAAACCATGCAGATCAGCGCACGGCCAAAGAAAATCGGCAACCCCGATCGATCACCGCGCTGGGATTCAGGCTGGTCCATGCACTCCGACCATACACCGCCGGGAGCGACCAGCCCAGAGCGTGTTGCCGAATTTACGCTGCGGTTACCCGCCCCGACCCAGTACAGTTGAAAGCTGACCGTGGGAGAACCTGATGTCCTTGAATGCCCTCATGCGCTGGTTGAGACCCCGGGAAATGGTCTTCTTCGAACTGCTGGAGTCCGCAGCCGGCAATGTCTACCAGGCATCCCAGCTCTTCGATCGGGAAATCCGGACTGGCGATCCCGTCCGGTTCGCGGAACTGCGGCGGCAGATGAAGGATCTGGAACATGTCGGCGACGATTACACCCGCGAGATCATGGATCGACTGAACCAGA
Source organism: Holophagaceae bacterium (assembly GCA_025355915.1). GTDB lineage: Bacteria > Acidobacteriota > Holophagae > Holophagales > Holophagaceae > Geothrix. The sequence continues at coordinate 4,495 of JANXYT010000305.1, read as the reverse complement.
CCTTCGTCACCCCCATCGACCGCGAAGACATCATGCAGTTGGCCCACGCCATTGATGATGTGGTGGACAAGCTGCATGCGGTCTGCGAGCGCCTCATCCTCTACCGCATCGGGCATGTCATGCCCGCCGTTACCGAGATGAGCTCCATCATCGTCGAGGGCTCCGGCGAGATCCTGCACCTCATCCGGTCCCTGCGGAACATGTCCAACCAGAAGGAAATCCGGGATCGAATCCGGCGTGTGCATACCCTGGAGAACAAGGCGGATTCGATCTATCACGCGGGCCTGGCGCAGCTCTTCGAAGACCCCAAGGATCCCATCGAGCTCATCAAGTGGAAGGAGCTCCTCGAGCAGATCGAGGATGCTACGGACAAGATCGAGCTCGTGGCGAAGGTCATTGGCTCGACCGTCATGAAGAACGCCTGAGCCGTCCATGCTTGAAGCCTTCCTCATCCCCTCACTGGCGATGCTGATCCTTTTGTCCTGGGGCATTGATTACATCAACGGCTTCCACGACACCGCCAATTCCATCGCCACCGTGGTCAGTACGGGCGTGCTGCCCGCCAAATACGCCCTTGTCATGTCGGCCACGCTGAATTTCGCCGGGGCGCTGGCCGGAACGTCCGTGGCCACCACCATCGCCAAGGGCATCGCCGAAAGCCAGCACGTGGTCCCCGCCGTCATCGCCGCAGCCCTGATGGCCGCCATTACGTGGGATCTGCTCACCTGGTGGTTCGGCATCCCCTCCAGCACCAGCCACACGCTGCTGGGTGGACTCACTGGAGCTGTGGTAGCCCATGCGGGCTTCGGGGCCCTTCATATGAAGAAGCTCCAAGAAATCGGCGCCTTCATCATCATCTCACCCGCCATGGGCTTCATTGTGGGCATGGCCCTCATCCTGATCATCCTGTGGATCGTGCGGCACTTCCCAGGACACAAAGTCAACAAGGTCTTCCGGAAGGCGCAGCTTGTCAGCGCCGCCGCCATGTCCTTTACCCATGGCCAGAATGACGCCCAGAAAGCCATGGGGATCATCTGCCTCGCCATGATTGCCTACAAGTTCCACCTGCCTCTGGATGCCAAGGCGAAGGTCATCATTCCCTTGTGGGTGAAGATCGGGAGCGCCAGCTTCATGGCCTTGGGCACCGCCTCAGGTGGATGGAAGATCATCAAGACCATGGGTTCCAAGATCGTGAAGCTCCGGCCCATCCACGGTTTCGCCGCTGAGACGGCTGCCGCGGCCGTGCTGTTCACCACCGCGCACTACGGCATCCCCGTGAGCACCACCCACAGCATCACTGGCGCCATCATGGGTGTCGGCACGTCCATGAACGCCAGCGCCGTGCGCTGGGGCGTGGCCGGAAATATCGTGGTCGCCTGGGTTCTGACGATTCCTATCAGCGCGCTGCTGGCAGCGGGCTTCCTCAAACTGGTGACTCCATTCTTCTGAAAAAAATTCCAGAGATGTGACGGCGAGAACATTTTCTCGTCACGTGCGCAACCGAAACTTGCTATCCCTGCTGCGCGGATGCCCGTCACCGCTTGGTTTCACTCTTTTCCCGTGGAATTGGCAGCGCCACCATACGGACGTCATGGCCGTGGCTGACCCTGGAACGCAGGGAGGCACGACCATGACGATCGAGACCCTCACACAGCATCCTGAAGGCGCCCGCTACACCGTGCGGCCACTGGTCAGCTCGGACTTCGTCCATCTCCGCCGCCTTGAGTCGGAAATCTGGTCCAGCGACGGTACGGGGGAACTCTGCCCCCACTACCTGCGCCTGTGCACCGAGTTGTACCGCGACTGGTGCTTCCTCGCCCTCGACGGCAACCGGCCTGTGGGCTACGTGCTGAACTTCGTGCAGGGGACCACGGTCTACTGCGCGACCCTCGCGGTGCATCCCGAATACCAGAAGGGCCGGGTGAACTACCTGCTCATCCGCGCCATGGTGTCCAAACTCCTCAACGAGAATGTGGATGAGTGCCGCTTCCTGGTGGAACCCGGAAATACCGATGCCCGCAGCGTCCACAACGCCCTGGGTGCCCGGGTGGTGGAAGAGGTCCAGGACTTCTACGCCCCCGGCGACACCCGGCTCTGGTCGGCCATCACCCGCGAGGACCTCGAGCGCGTCCGGGCCCGCTACACCCGCCTGAAGCTGGTTTCCTGATGAGCTGGGCTGGGGTCCTCTGGCCCACCTTCGCCCTTCTGCCTAGCCTGGCGACAGGCGCTGAGCCCCAGCCGGGCATGCACCGCTGGGCGCGCCGTCTGGTTCCGGCCCTGGGCCTGGAGCTGGAGATCCTGGGACACCCGCGGAACGATATTCCGCTCTGGGTGGCCAATCACCTGAGCTGGGTGGATGCCGTGGTGCTCATGAGCCTTCGTCCCATGGGCACCATCGCCAAGGGCGAGGTCACTGGATACCCGCTCATTGGCCGATGGGCCAAGAAATCCGGCCTCCATTTTGTGGAGCGCGAGGATGCCACCAGCCGCGCGGCGGCCCTGGCGAGCTTCACGGCCTCACTCCAGGTCGGCCGCGACATGCTGCTGTTTCCCGAGGGCACCACCACCCGGGGCGAACGGCTGGCGGAATTCTACGAGGGCGGCCTGCGCGCGGCCTTCGACCTGGGCCTGCCCACCCAGCCTCTGCGGATCTCCAGCCCCGCTGCGCACTATCCCTGGACTGGCGACGAGACTCTGCTGCCGCACCTCCGGACCCTCTTCACCATGCGAACCCCCGTCACCGTGGCCGCGGAAGAGCCTCTGTATCCTGCCGATTTCAGCTGTTCTGGTGCGTGGATTGCCGCCTTCAGGACCGCCCTGCTACCCCGGAGTTCCGATGTCCGCTGATGTCCTCTTGCAGGGTCTTCGCACGGGCCTCACGCCCTTTCTTGGGCTTCCCCTCTGCATTGATCCCCGCCCCGCCACCGGCGTGGTGTTGGGCGTGCCCTGCGATGCGGGCGTCATCAACCGGCCCGGCGCCCGGCTGGGCCCGTGGGCCATGCGAGCGGCCTCGATGGGCCTCGGTTCCCATCCCATGCCTGAGCGGCTCCGCGAGGGCCGCCCGGCGCTCGGACCCGCAGCGGCCCACGGGTGGCTGGATGGCGGCAACATCCCGACGCTGCCCTTCTCGCTGGCCGCGGCCCTGGAAACGGTGCAGGCCACCATCGGCGCCTGGGCCATGACCGGTTGCCGCACCCTGATGCTGGGCGGGGACCATTCCCTCACCCTGGGCGCCCTGCGAGCCCTGGCCCTCCAGCACGGCCCCCTGGGGCTGCTGCAGGTGGACGCCCACCCGGACGCGGCGAACGGCGCGGCCTGGGGCACGGACATCCACCACGGCACCTGGCTCCGGCAGGCGCTGGAAGAAGGCCTGGTGGATCCAGAGCGGGTCATGCAGGCGGGCCTGCGGGCCCCGCGCTTCGACGACGAGGAGCTGGCCTTCCTGCAGGCGGCTGGCGTGCGCCTGTGGACCCCGGCGGATCTGCGTGATCCCCTGCTGGCCCTGCAGCTGAAAGAGGATCTCGCGGCCGTGGGCCAAGGGCCCGCATACCTGAGCCTCGACCTGGACGCCCTCGACCCCATGCTGGTGCCTGCGGTGGCCGAGCCCGTACCAGGCGGGCTGAGCCTGAATGAAACCCTGCGGCTGATCCACGCTGCCAGGCTGTGGCCCGAACCCTGGGTGGGTGCCGACCTCATGGAGTTGGCTCCCACCCTCGATGGCGCCGAGGCCAGCGCCCGCGTGGCCGTCCACCTCGCCCTCCACCTGCTGAGCTGAGGTACCCATGACGCCCCTCGACGCCTTCCACACCCACATCGGCCCCCTAACCTGGGCCGACCTGGTCACCGGCTACGATTTTGCCTTCCTCTCATCGCGGGAGATCCAGCTCGAGGCCCCGGGTGACGGTTTGGCGGTCCAGCGGCTGCGGGCGCTGGAAGGCTCGGCACTCCGGACCTTCGAGGCCCATCTCTGGGCCGCCTGCGCTGAGGCCGTGGGCAAGACGCCCCGGCCTGGCAGCGCCCGCTGGTCCCAGGCCCAAGATCGCTGGCGGGATGCCCTGATGCGCGAGGCCCTGGCCACCGAAAGCACCCCAGCTCAGCTCGCCCGGAACGTGGAAAACCTCTATGAGCAGGTGGGGTGTCCCGAGGACATGCTGGCCATGCTGAAGCCCTCGCAGCCCTGGTCCGGCACCCCCGCCACGGTGGATCCTGCCGCGGTGCAGCGATTCCTGGATCGTTCCAGTAATGGGGCCCGCAGGCACGGGGCGGCTTCGTAAATCGCTGGCACAAAATAACTGTGTCGCTTCGATTGGATGAGCGACATAAGGGGCCGTAACGAAACAGTCGGGAAAAATCCTGGTTGCTTCGTAACGGCCCCTAAAGCTGCGCGATTTGGCAATCTGACTAGCCGCACCTCCACCTTTCGGGCCGGGTCCACTTCCCCAGTTTGTGGCACTCTGTGGGCTCCCCACCCGGAGTCCTGATGCCCCTGCCCGAC
>JANXYT010000301.1 GCA_025355915.1 Holophagaceae bacterium | reverse complement strand
CAGCCAGCAGACCATCCGCGAGATGCTGATGGATGCAGGTGAACGCGGCGTGGGCACGATTTTCTAGGTAGGACGGACCATGGTCATCGAGCACATCGACGCACAGCTGCCGGGCACCATTACCGATCGCCATGCTTTCCGGGGCGATCAGACCATCGTGGTGGCCAAGGCGAACTTCCTGGCCGTGGTGGAGCTGCTCCACCGCGAGGGCTTCCAGCTGCTGGTGGACCTCACGGCCGTGGATTGGCCCGAGCGTGAACCCCGCTTCGATGTGGTTTACCACTGGCTCAACCTCGCCAGCCAGGAGCGCCTGCGCCTGAAGGTACCCGTGGCCGATGGCGAGGCCATGCCCACCCTGGCCGGCATTTTCAAAACCGCGAACTGGTTCGAGCGCGAGGTCTTCGACCTGTTCGGCATTCCCTTCGACGGCCATCCGGACCTGCGGCGCCTGCTCACCTGGGAAGACTTCCAGGGCCACCCCCTGCGCAAGGACTTCCCCCTGGATGGTGGCGACGTCTTCTGCATGGAAGGCTGCACCGCACCTTACAACAATGGCGAACGGGGCTGACATGACCATGGATTCCATCGGCATGACCCGGCAGATGCTCGACGGCGACAAGATGATCGTCAACATGGGGCCTTCGCACCCCACCACGCACGGCACCCTGCGCATCGTGCTCGAGCTCGAAGGCGAGACCATCACCAAGGCCACGCCTGAGATGGGCTACCTTCACCGCGGCGTGGAGAAGCTGGGCGAGAGCCTCAGCTACCAGCAGTTCATCCCGCTCACGGACCGCCTGAACTATTGCAGCTCCATCATGAACAACGTGGGCTACACCTGTGCCGTGGAAAAGCTGCTGGGCATCGAGATTCCGAAGCGGGCCCAAGCGATCCGGGTGCTGATGTCCGAATTGGCCCGCGTCGCGGACCACATCGTGTGTGTGGGCGTGAACGCCGTGGACATCGGCGCCTTCACGGCCTTCCTCTACCTCTTCAAGCAGCGCGAGACCGCCTACGACCTCTTCGAGATGGCGACGGGCCAGCGCCTGCACACCAGTTTCACTCGTATCGGTGGCCTTTTCCGGGACATCCCTGACGGTTTCGTGCCCCTGGCCGAGCGCTTCCTGGTGGAGTGCGAAGCGGCCGTGGACGAGTGCGAACGCCTGCTCACCCACAACCCCATCTGGCACGATCGTACCAAGGGCATCGGCGCCATCAGCCCCGAGGACGCCATCAACTGGGGGTACACGGGCCCCTGCCTCCGCGCCGCGGGCGTGCCCCAGGATCTGCGCAAGGCCCAGCCCTACCTGGGCTACGAGACCTACGACTTCGACATTCCCGTGGGCACCACCGGCGATGTGTTCGACCGCTACCTGGTCCGCATCGAGGAGATGCGTCAGAGCCTGCGCATCATCCGGCAGGTGCTGGACCGCCTCGAACCCGGTCCCGTCAACGTGGACGACCCCAAGATCGCCCTGCCCTCCAAGGAGAAGGTCTACACCCGGATGGAAAGCCTCATCCACCACTTCAAGCTCATCATGCACGGCATGGAGATGCCCGTGGGCGAGGTCTACAGCGCCACCGAAGCCGCCAACGGCGAGCTGGGCTTCTACCTCGTGAGCGATGGCGGCAAGAACCCCTATCGCATCCGGGTCCGCCCCCCCTGCCTCCCCATCTTCAACAGCTTCAACGACCAGGTGAAAGGCTGCCTCCTCGCCGACGCCGTCGCCGTGCTCGGAGCGATGAATATTATCGCCGGCGAGCTCGACCGCTAAGAATTCGACAGCTCAAACGGCACGGGCGCCATGAGGCCGAAGCAGGAGCGGAGGCCGACCGGGCGCGAAGCGCATGACCCCGCAGGGGCGAGGCCCAGGGGGGGCCGAGTCATGCCGAAGCAGGAGCGGAGGCCGACCGTGCGCGAAGCGCATGACCCCGCAGGGGCGAGGCCCAGGAGGGGCCGAGTCAGGATTATTGCGGGCGAACCGGATCGCCGATGCTTCACGCGTTCTGAAGGGCTTCCAGCTGCGCACGATGATCGTTGCGGAGGCGCTCAAGATAGCCCAGCAGCGATTCACGCTCATCGGCGGACAGGGCGCGGTCCACCTGCTGGCAAAGCGCCTGGTGCCGCCCGTGCAGCTTGGCTTCCAGGGCGAGGCCCTTGGCCGTGATCTGCACCCGGCTGCCGCGGCGATCGGCCGGATTCTCACAGCGTTTGACCAGGCCGCGGGCCTCCAGCCGGTTGACCAGGCGAGGCACGTCCGCGAAGCGGTAGATCATCCGGCAGCGGATATCCTTCACCAGGTAGCCGTCCTTCGGCCCGCCCTTCAGAATGCGGATGACGTTGAACTGCTGGTCGGAGATGCCCTCGGGTTCGTAGAGACCTTCCTCGAACAGGCGGGCCACGTATTCCCGGGTGAGGAGCAGGGCCAAGGCCACCTCATGGCCCGGCTCAAGGGGCTTGGCGATCTGAAGTTCCTCGCGGATGTGCATGGTCTTGCTCCTGCGGACCCAGATTGACAGATTTTCAAAAAAGGGTGTTGCAACTTCTTAAAATCGGCCTAGACTGGATTGCATGGTTAAACACCTATTCTCTGGAGGTTCCATGCGCCACCCCTTCCGCGTCCTTCTGGCGTCCCTCGCCCTGGCGGCCCTGCCCACGATGGCCCAGGACACCTACCAGATCGACCCCGTCCACAGCGAAGTGAGCTTCAAGATCCGCCATCTGCTGGCCAAGACCAGCGGCCGATTCACGGCGTTCGGAGGGGCCATCAAGATGAACACCGCGGACATCAGCAAGTCCAGCGTCGAGGTCACCATTGACGTCGCCAGCCTCAACACCGATAACGCGGACCGGGACAAGCACCTGAAGTCCCCCGACTTCTTCGATGCTGCGAAATACCCCACCATTACCTTCAAGAGCACCTCGGTGAAGGAAGTGGGCAAGGGCAAGCTGGAGGTGACTGGCGACTTCACCCTGCACGGTGTGACCAAGCGCCTCACCTTCCCCATCACCAACGCGGGCACC
>JANXYT010000028.1 GCA_025355915.1 Holophagaceae bacterium | reverse complement strand
TCGTGCACCATGCGGGGGAAGCGGGAGAACACCATCTCCACGGGCACCATGCGGATGCCCATGACGCGCTCCTGCAGCTCGCGGGTCTGCCGGTCGAGCTGGAGCAGGGCCGCGCTCAGCTGCTCCTCGCCCAGGGTGGTGTGCGTCTGCAGGGAGGCCTGGGCCAGCATGGCCTGGGTGATGACCAGCTCGCCCACCAGATTCACCAGGCGGTCGATCTTTTCGGTCGCGACCCGCAGGGTGGAGGACTCGGCCTGGTTGCGCTTCTTCTGCTGTTGATCGAGGGCCTTGGTCACGGCCTCGGGCTTCACCTTGCCCATGCCCACCAGCAATTCGCCCAGGGGCTTCTGCTGCGCCAGGGCCTCACGGATATCCGCGGGACTGACATCGGTAGCGGCCAGCAGGAAATCCCCCAGGGGCGGCACCACACCTGCCGGCGCGAGCGCCTGGATGCGCAGGTTGTCCCCCTCGGCCACGAACTCGAAGACTTCGTCCACATCCATCTGGGGGTGGGTCGTTTCGAGACGCAGGTCCCAGGCCAGATGGCAGTCTTCCGGGTCCAGGCGGTCCAGGGGAGGCAGGTGCGTGAGGTCGGGCCAACTGCGGAGGTGGCCGAGCTTGGCGAGGTCCCGGAAGAGCCGCTCGAGGTTCACGCCGCGGCGGAAGGCATCCCGCGGGGCCTCGAACCGGATGGAAAAACCGGTGCGGCTGGACTGGGCTGGGGCCGAGGACGGGGTGGCCGCCAGCTTGGCCGCGGGCATGGCCGCCGGGGCCGTCCCATCGTCCTGGAGGCTCGCGACCAGGGCCGTCTGGGCCTGCTGCTCTTTCTGCGGCAGGGGTTCATCCCGCTGGGCGTGGTAGAGGTGGCTGCGGATGAGATCCACGCCCTGGAGCATCAGTTCGCGCAAATCGCCGGTCATGGGCCGGGTGCCCTGGCGCACGGGCTCAAGGGTGCTTTCCAGCTGGTGGGTGAAGGAGGCGACCGCGGGAAACCCGAAGGTGGCGGCGTTGCCCTTGATGGAATGGGCGGCCCGGAACAGGGTGTGGAGATCCTCGACCTCCACGGTGGCGAGGTCCATGGAGAGCAGGGTGGCCTCCATGCCGTCAGCCAGCTCGGTGGCCTCTTCAAAAAAGGCGGTTCGGAATTGGGCCATTGGATCAGACATGGGCAACCTCAAATGACCTTGTTCACCACATCCAGGAGCTTTTCTGGGCTGAAGGGCTTCACGATCCAGCCCGTGGCGCCGGCTTCCTTGCCCTTCTGCTTCATGCTCGCGTCGGATTCGGTGGTCAGCACCAGGATGGGGGTGAACTTGAACTCGGGCAGCGCGCGCAGACGGGCCACCAGGGTGAGGCCATCCATGCGGGGCATGTTCACGTCCGTGATGATGAGGGCCAGCTTCTTGCCTGGCGCGATCTCCAGGGCCTCCAGGCCATCGCCCGCCTCGAGCACGTCGAAGTTCGCGCCCTTGAGCGTGAAGGTGATCATCTGGCGCATCGTGCTTGAATCATCGACGGTGAGGATGCATGGGCTCATCGTGGCGGCTCCTGGCTAGAAAAGGTCTACTTCACCCGCGGTGAGCGAACCGCTCTTCACCGCGCGGAACTGCACTCGGTTGGCCTCGATTTCGCCCAGCGTGGTGTCGAGCGCGGCCATGGCGGCGGCTTCCGGTTCGCCCGCGGCCAGCTTTGCCTCGAGGGCCCGCCAGGCCTGGGCCTGTTCCAGCAGGTTGCCCAGTTCCTTCAGGCAGGCCATGAGGGTCTGGTGCACGAGGTCCTCGAACTGGAGGCTGCGCACCACGTGACCCACCTGTTCGGAAATGCTCTGGGCATTGGTTTCGAGCTGGCCCACGAGATCCTTGACTGTCCGGTTGGTGCTGTGGAGGGACTGCACCAGCGCCTCGGATTCCACCCTGGACTGGAGAGCCACATTCATGTCCTTGTTGGCGATGGTCTGCACATGGGCATCCGTGCGCTCCAGGGCCTGTCGGGTACCGCTGATCTGCTCCTGGATGGTCTGGCTCAGGGCCGTGCTGCGATCCGCGAGCTTGGAAACCTCGCCGGCCACCACCGCGAAACCCGCGCCGAACTGCCGCGCATGGGCGGCTTCGATGCTGGCGTTCAGGGACAGCAGGTGGGTGCGGTCGGCGATCTCGGATAGTTCCGCCAGCATCCCTTCCATGCGGCCAGAGCGCGCGCGGATGTCATCAATTTCCGCGCCCAGCTTGACGGTGGAAGCGGAGACCTCCATTAGGCTGGTCACGAAGCCGTCAATGGTGCCCATGATCGAGAAACTCATGTTGTCAGACTCGCCTTTGGAGCTGGCCACGCCCTCCAGGGAGACGCGCATGGCTGCCTGGACCTCGCCCGTCAGACTGTGTTGGCGCTGCACCCGGCGATCCAGGGTCTTCAGCGCTTCTTCCAGCGTCCCGGCGGCTTCCCTCACCAGGCTGTCCACCTGGAGGAGTTCGGGCGTGAGGAAGTTCACCTGCCCTTCCAGCATGGAGGCCTCGCGGAAGGCCAGCCGCAGCAGGGCGTCCCGCATCCCACCCGCGGTGGCGGGTGGCTCCGTGACGGAGGCGGGCCCTGCGGCCGGGGCACCCGAAAACCATCGGCTCATGGATGGTGTCCGCCCAAGAGACCAGCCAGCCCCAGGGGGGCCAAGCGGGTCAACCAGTCCTCCTTGGCACCCGTCACCGTGAGCTGGACGCCTTTCGCCTGGAGCTCGCGCTCCAGGGCGTAAAGGAGCTGGATCCCCGACAGGTCCAGGTCCCCAATGCCCGACAGATCGAGCTCCGCCGGTCCGTGCTCGGCGGTGAGCAGGGCTTGCGCCTGCTCCCATTGCTGATGAATGGCGAAGACATCCAGGTCGCCCTGGAGGGCCAGCGTTCGCATGGAGGGGGCCGGTTTGCGTGCCATGAACGTCAGACCGTGGCCGTTTCGAGGGCCGTCAGCTCGCCATCGGTGAGCAGACGGTCCAGGTCCAGGAGGATCAGCATGGACTCGGCGCCCGTGGCGCCGGGCAGCGTGGCCAGGCCCGCGATGAACTCGCGGCCCAGGGCGCCTTGGGTGCCCAGCTCCGGCGCGGGCCGGATGGCGGCGGGATCCAGGTCCAGCACATCGGAGACCGAGTCCACGCGGATGCCCAGGGTGCGGCCCTGGACTTCCACGATGATAATCACCGGACGGGTGTCCTCGGGGGCCTCCCCCAGGGTGAATCGCTGCCGCAGTTCCAGGATCGGCACGATGGCGCCCCGGAGGTTGATCACCCCGGGCATATAGGGCGGCGCCTTGGGAATCCGCGTGATGGTGGCCTGGGCCTGGATCTCCCGGACCTTGAGGATGGGCAGCGCGTAGGCCTCGCCCGCCAGGGCGAAGCAAAGCACCTGTTGGAGGCCCTGGGAACTGGCATCGGTGATGGCCATGTGGTTCTCCGGAACGATCCGCCGTGGCGGACCGGGGATCATGAAAAATTCGGCAGGGCTAGCCCCGGGTTTAAATTTCGGTTCGATTCGGTCAGTGGCGGCTCAAAAGGCTTCCCACTGCCCGTCGTCGGTGTTCTTGGGCATGGGCACGGGCTGCTTGGTGGCGGCCAATTCGGGTCGTGCCGGGGGGCGCTTCAGGGCGGCCTTGGTGGGCTTGGCTAGGGTCCGGGCGGCGGGCTGAGCAGTGACCGTGGTCCTGGCCCGCGGCGCTTCCGTGCGGCGGCTTTCCACACCGGTCTTGAACCGGCCGACGATCTCGGTGAGGGCATGGGCCTGGGCGTCCAGGGATTCGGCGGCCGCGGCAGCTTCCTCCACCAGCGCGGCGTTCTGCTGGGTGACTTCGTCCATGGACACCACGGCCTTGTTGATCTCGTTCAGGCCCGTGCTCTGCTCCTGGGTGGCGTTGGCAATCTCGCCGACGAGCGAGGTCACGCGCTGGACATTGGCCACCACCTCCGCGATGGTCTCTCCCGCGTGGGCGGCCACCTTGTTGCCGTCGGTGGACTTGGCCACGCTTTCGCGGATCAGGCCCTTGATCTCCTTGGCGGCATCGGCGCTGCGCTTGGCGAGGTTGCGGACTTCGGCGGCCACCACGGCAAAACCGCGGCCCTGTTCGCCCGCTCGGGCCGCTTCCACCGCGGCGTTGAGGGCCAACAGGTTGGTCTGGAAGGCGATCTCATCCACCACGCCGATGATCTCGTTGATCTTGGCCGACGACTGGTTGATGGCCTCCATGGCGGCGATGACCTGGGTGACGGCGGCACCGCCATCCTGGGCCACCTGGCGGGCCTTGCTGGACTCCAGGTTGGCGGATTTGGCATTGTCGGCGGTCTGGTTCACGTTGCTGGTGATCTGCTCCATGCTGCTGGCGGTCTCTTCGAGGCTGGCGGCCTGTTCTTCCGTGCGGCGGCTGAGGTCGGTGTTGCCCATGGAGATCTCAC
>JANXYT010000027.1 GCA_025355915.1 Holophagaceae bacterium | reverse complement strand
GGCAACGGCTATCCCGAACTGGACGTGGCGGCCCAGCGCATCGAGGGCGAGCTGAAGGCCTTGGGCCTCAAGACCCAGATCCAGCGGTTTCCCTTCATCGCCAAGGTGGTGCGCGAGTCCCAGGAGGCGTCACTCATCCACGGGGACAGCCCCCGCCCCCTCGTGTGGGGAAAGGATATCGAGGCCCTGGGACTGAGTGGTGACGCGGATTTCCGGACCAAGGCCCTGGCCTTCCTCGGGTACGGCATCCAGATCCCCGGGGGCTACGACGATCTCGCTGGCATCGAGCTGCCGGGCCGGGTAGCGGTGATCGCGCGGTCCGTGCCGGATCTCGATGTCTTCGCCCACCTGCCCCGGGGTGAACGCAGTCTGCTGGTCCGGTTGAAGCGGCTCGAATCCGCCAAGGTGGCCGGTGTCATCGTGCTGGAGGAGGGCGCTCTCCGCCCCTTGCAACGCGAAGAAGGCCCCGTGAAGCTGGACATTCCGGTCGTCGGCATGAAGGTCGAGGGGCTGGGGCGTTCCTGTGGCGATCTGGCCGCCCGGTTCAAGACGATCCAGGAGACGGGTAAACCCGCCAGCCAGGATTTTGTGATGGCACCCTGGACGGCCCTGTCGCTGAATCTGAAACTGCGCCGCGAAGAAGCGCAGGTGCCCAATGTGGTGGCCGTGCTTCCTGGCCGGGATCCGAAGCTCAGGAAGGAATACATCGTCCTCGGCGCGCACCTGGATCATCTCGGCCTGGGTGAGCGCCACAGCCGGGGGGGTGTGGAAGCCCGGGGGCAGATGCATCCGGGAGCGGACGACAACGCCTCCGGCACGGCCATGCTCGTGGAGTTGGCCCGGGAGCTCAAGAAGGCCAGGCCGAAGCGGTCCATCCTCTTTCTCCACTTCGGCGGTGAGGAGGAGGGCCTGCTGGGTTCCAGCTACTGGGTGCAGCACCCCACGCACCCGCTGGAGTCCGTGAAGTTCATGCTCAACTTCGACATGGTGGGTCGCCTGGATCTCAAGGCACCCAAGTTGATGATGGGCGGCCTGGGGGCGCCGAAAGCCGCCCTTGAAGCCGCGCGGGCCTTCGTACCCAAGGATTTCTCCGTCAGCCTCGACGTGGGCGCCAGCGTGGGCGGTTCAGACCACATGAGCTTTTCCCAGGCCAAGATTCCCACCTTCTTTTTCTTCACCGGAATCCATGGTGAGTACCACCGGCCCACGGACACTGCCGATCGCATCAACTATCCAGGCATGGCGAAGCTCGCGGCCTTCGGCAGGGCCGTGTCGCTGGATCTGGCCAACGCGGAGACGGTCCCCGCCTTCGATCCCGAAACCGCCAAGCTGCCCATGAGGGGCGACGGCGGCCCCATGCGCATCGCCTTCGGCACCATCCCCGATTACGCCGACAACCCCAAGGGATTTCGCATCAACGGCGTCTCCAAGGGCTCCACCGCCGAGGCCATCGGCCTGCAGGCCGGAGATATCCTCATCCAGTTCGGGGACAAGCCGGTGAAGAGCATCTATGACTTCATGGCGGTCCTGGGCGCCCGCAAGCCTGGGGACAAAGCTGAGGTCCAGTGGTTGCGCGGGGACCAGACCATGAAGGCCGAGGCCACGCTGAAAGGCCGACCATGAGATTGGCCACGCCTTCCGGGTTCGCCACGGAAGTCATCCTGGTGGAGCACCCTGACCGGGCCCTTCTGCCGGAAGGGGCCTGGACCCTCGTCGGAGACCTGAGGCTTCGCGACGCCTGGACCCGGGCCGGCCTGCCCGAACCCAGCCACGCGCTGTGGGTGGCGGTGCCCGAGGAAGAGAAGAAGCTGCGCACCGTGGTGCCCTGGCTGGAACACTGGGCCAGGGTGCCCCTCCACCGGGACGTCACAGTGGTGGCCCTGGGGGGCGGCGTGATGACGGACCTGACGGGGCTTGCGGCCTCGCTCTACCTGCGTGGTGTCGCCTGGCAGGTCTGGCCCACCACGCTCCTGGCCATGGCCGATGCGGCCTTGGGGGGCAAGACCGGCGCTGATCTCGCGGCGGGAAAAAATTTGGTGGGCACCTTCCATCCCCCGCGCCGCCTGGTGGCCTGCACATCCTTTCTGGAAGGGCTGCCACTGCGCCACATGGAGAATGGGCGCTGGGAGCTGGTCAAGACGGCGTTGATCCAGGGCGCGATGGGCTGGGCCATGGAGATGCTGCAGGAAGGCCCCGTGAAGATCGCGTGGGTGGAGCGGGCCCTGGCCTTCAAGGCCGGCGTGGTGCACCGCGACCCACGGGAGGCGGGAGAGCGCCGCCTGCTGAATCTGGGCCACACGCTGGGGCATGCCCTGGAGGCCGCATCGGGCTATCAGTTGCTGCACGGCGAAGCCGTCGGCCTGGGCCTGCTGGGCTCCTGCCTCCTTGCCGAGGAACAGGGGCTGAAGCCCTTCCCCCCGGCCCTCCTCGATCTGCTGGCCCGGCGCCTGGCGCCCCTGGCGCCGCTGGTGGCGGCCTGGGGCGACTGTCTGCCGCTTCTGGCTCGGGACAAGAAAGCCAAGCAGGCTTCCGGCCATACGGAAGATGCGCCTGCCACTGAGATTCACTGCATTCTTCCGCGGCCTGGCGAACCCGCCATCCAGCGGGTGCTGCCTTCCCAGGCCTGGGAATCACCGCACGCCAAGCTTCAACTGCTGCTCCATCGGGAGAACGTCCGTGCTTGATCTCCGTTCTCCGATTCTTGCCATTCTTCTGGTGGCCGCTCCGGCCTCCGCTGAAAATGTGCGCGCCCTGATGCTCCAGGCTCGTGCGCTCCAGTTGCGGGGTGGGGGTGCCGATCCGGCCGCTGCGGCAGCGATCTATCGGCGCGTGTTGGCTCAGGTCCCCGGAAGTGCGGAGGCCAACCTGCGTTTGTCGGAGGCCCTCCAGGAGGCTCAGGATCCGGATGGTGCCGTGGGCCCCGCGCGGAAAGCGGTCGCCCTCGCCCCTCACAACGCCGAGGCCCAGGCGCACCTGGCCCTCCTCCAGTTCCAGCGGGTGCAGAAGGACGCCTCGCTGGCCCCGGAAGCCGCACGGGAGCTGCGGACCGCCTCGATCCTGCTGCCGCAGGATCCGGAACTCTGGGCGCGTCTCGGCGAAGTGTCCGAGCAGATCAAGGACAGCGAAGGCGCCCTTCGGGCCTGGTTGCGGCTGGGGCGCTTGCGGCCCAGCTTCGCGCCGGCCTGGGAACGGGCGCTCATCCATTCCCGCGCCATCCAGGATTACGACGGCAAGCGGGAGGCCCTCTTGGCGCTGAACGCCCGGAATCCAGAGGACCGGCACCTCCGGCTGCTGGAGGAACTGGCGCGGGAGCAGATCAAGGCCGGCTATCTCGCCCACGCCGAGGAGAGTTTCCTGCTGCTGGCGAGCCATGTTCCCCAGGAACCCGGATTGTGGGAGAACGTATCCCTGATCCGCCTCCAGACCGCGCGCTATCCAGAAGCGCTCGAGGCGCTGGCCAAGGCGGAGGCGCTGAAACCGAGCCCCACGCTGACGTTCCACACGGCTCGGGCGCTCATGAACCTCGGGCGCTTCGAGGAGGCTGAACGGCGGCTCAAGGGGCTCGTGGCCCAGGATATCGAACCGCAGATGATCGCCGACGGCGCACCGATGCTGTACTCGGAGTCCCTCCTGCTTCAGGGCAAGGGGAAAGCCCTGCTGGCCTTCCTCAAGGGACGGCGGCCATCGCCCCGCACCGATGGTGAAGCCCAGGTCTTCAAGACCCAGGCGTACATCAGCCTGAATGACTGGAAGAGTGCCGTGGAGTCCCTCAAGGAGGGGATCGCCCAATACCCGCAAGTCCCCTTTTTCAAGCAGGCGGGCAAGCTCCCGCCGAAGTATTTCGAATACGCGTTCTTCTCCCGGAAAGAGACCCGCGCCGCGCTGGAGCAGCTCCATCTCGAGGGCATGGCGGCCCTATGGCAGGAGTTCCAGCGCTGGGACAAGTG
>JANXYT010000249.1 GCA_025355915.1 Holophagaceae bacterium | reverse complement strand
CGAGGGATAGAATTGCGTTATCAGCCATCTCAGGCTTGTACATTGCCAATCATGTCTTGTACATAGAAAAATGCCGCTCAGCGTTAACTGAACGGCATTACCCACATCGGGGCTTCGTTCGTCTGGCTTTCCCTGGCCTGCCAGGGCCTCACTTTTGCCCTTCCAGAGAGGCCTCCTTGGCGGTCAGGGTGGGGTCCACGAAGGCCGCGGCATCCTTCCCGCGGGCCTTGATGACGGTCTGCCCAGCGGTGATCGCGGCGAAGAAATCGCTCATCGACAGGGCGGGCCCGTCCACGCCGGACACATCGGAGTGGCCCATGGTGCTGGCCGAGGCCATGGTGATGGTCTTGCCCAGGACCGTCAGCGTGCTGGTCCCGGAATCCTTGGCGGTAACCACGCCCTGAAGGATGGGCCGGTTGTCGTTGGTGGATTCCATGCGGATGGCCACCACCGAGATCCCATCCCGGCCCAGTGTTCCCCGGACCTGGACCAGCTGCCCTGCCGTCAGGGAGACCAGACTCACCCGCTGGTCGGTGAGCGCGTCGACCTTGATGAGGATGCCGTTGACCTTGAAGCTGCCGGCGCCCGCCAAGGGCTCGGCGACGGCTCCCTGCAGACGGATGTTGGCCCGGAAGGAGACCTTGCTGGCGGCCAGCACACCATTGGCCCCGAGCACCCCTTCCGCTTCCATCTTCACGCCCACCACCAGATCGTCAGGTAGGCCGCCGCTCCAGGTGGTGCCGGGGCCCGTGGTCACTGTGGTGCCGGCGACGATGAACTGAGTGGAGCCAGTGGCCGAGGTGACGATGCCCTCGAACTCGGTTTCGCTCTGGGCCTGGCCCGGGAGGTGATCCTCAAGGGTGATGCTGGCCGCTTCGATGATGTTGCCGGCCTGGATGGGCTTCAGGGAGCGGACCTCCACGAAGGAGCCGTTGGCGAGCCCCGCCGGTAGGGTGGCGCCACCCAGCAAATTCACCGTGTAGGTATCCGCGGGACCCGCATCGGGCGACAGCTTGAGGGTGAACCCGGTGGCGCCCTGCCCAGAGACGATGCCCTTGAGCTCGAAGTCGTCCGCGAGGCCCGCCTGGTTCTTCTCGACGCGCGTGGCCCGGAGTCCGCCGCGATCATCGGGCACGCCGGAGACGCGCACCCGGTCGTTCCCGTGGATGGAACCCAGCCGCCCGGCGTTGTCCTCGAACTCGGTGCTGTCGTCCACGCGAACCGTCTGGCCGCCTACCGTCAGGGTGGAGGTGCCCACGGTTCCGACCTTGCCTTTGACGGCATCCTCGAACGCGATCTCGAGGGCCTCGCCGTTGCGGCCGTCGTGATGGGCCCTGACCTTGACCACCATGCCGGGCTTCAGCTCGGACTCGGTCTTCTGCACCTTCTCGATGAGGATGGTGGCTCCGGCCGTGGTCAGGTTGAGGTTGTTGACCTGAATGGAGCCTGGCGCCTGGGCGCTGATGGCCCCGGTGGTGAATTTCGCCGGAGCCGCAGGAGCCTGCGGAGGCGGCGGAGGCGCCGTGGAGGATCCGCTCCCGGAAGATGAGCCGCCGCAGGCCGTCAGGACGAGGATGGCGAGGGCGGCGGTGATCTGGATGGATGGTTTCATGGGATCTCCTTGGCTGGTCAGCGGCCGTGCGTGTGTCGTTGTTAGCAGGGTCGCCGATGCCCACGCCAGGACCAGATCCGGTTCCGAGAAGCCTGCCCATCCGGTTCAGACGGAGGACTGCCGAGGTGATTTGACCCGGTCCTGCAGAAGGCCTGGACCCGCAGGCGGACTTTGCGCGCGGGGCGCCCCCAACCTGTCGCAGGATCCATGGGCTATCGCTCGTGTTTCCTTGGGCTCGGGATCACCCCAGCCGTACGGTCCGCATGCAGCGCTCGGCCAGACCGGGATTGTGGGTGACGAGGAGGGTGGTGGGGCGCAGATCGGTGTGGAGGCTCAGCAGGAGGCCGAAGACTTCCTCGGCCGTGGCGGGGTCGAGGTTGCCGGTGGGCTCGTCCAGCAGCCACAGGGCCGGTTTCCGCACCAGGGCGCGCACCAGGCCCACCCGGGCGGCCTCCCCGCCGGAAAGCTGGCCGGGCAGGCGTTCGCCGAGATGTCCGAGGCCCACGATAGACAGCAGCTGTCCAATCCAGGCCTCGGCCGCGGCGGGCACAGCGCCCTCGATGAGCAGGGGCATCCGCAGGTTTTCCCGCACGGTGAATTCGGGCAGCAGGTGGGGTTGCTGGAAGGCCAGCCCCACATGGCGGCGACGGTAGAGGGCCCGGGCTTCGGGGCCTTCGGGGACGGGAGATCCGCCGATGGTGATGCCGCCTCGTTCCCAGTGATCCAGACCCGCGACGCAATTCAGCAGGGTGGTCTTCCCCACACCGGACACACCCACCACGGCGCAAAGGCTGCCCGCCACGACTTCCAGGGAAAAGCCGTCGAAGACCGGATGGGCGTTGCCGGGGTAGGTCTTGTGCAAGCCTTGGATGGAAAGGGGCTGTCCGATCATTCCGCCCTCAGCGCATCGACGGGATCCAGGGCGGCGGCCTTCTTCGCGGGGTAGCGCGCGGCGAGCCAGGACACCAAGAGGGGGAAGACGGCCACCAGCACGATGTCCAGCACCTTGAGACGGAAGGGCATGTAGGTGATGAAGTCGTAGACGGCGGCGGGGAGTTTCAGCAGGCGGAAGTGGTCGAGGATCAGGCACAGCGGCACGCTGACACCCAGCCCCCAGGCCGTGCCCACCACGCCGATGCGCAGACCCTGGAGTTCGAAGAGCCGCTGGATCTGCCTGGGCGTGGCGCCCAGGGCCAGGAGCACCCCCAGGTCGCGGCGCTTCTCGGTCACCAGCAGCACCAGGGAGGCCACGATGTTGAAGGCGGCCACCAGCACGATGAGGCTGAGGACGGCGGCAAAGGCCCATTTCTCCACCGTCAGCGCGGCGAAGATCGCCTTGTTGGAATCGCGCAGATCCGTGGCCTGGAAGGCCGGACCGAGAGCCTCCAGAACCCGGGGCTTCACCACCGCGATGGCATCGATGCCGCTGGCCCGCACCTCGATCATCTCGGCCCGGCCCTCCGTACGAGCGATCCGCATGGCATCCGCCAGGTGGATGAAGGCCCAGGCCTTGTCGTATTCGGAGCTGCGGCTGTGGAAAGTACCCGCCACCCGGAAGGCAGCGACCTTGGGCTGCTGACCGCCGAGGCCCAACTCCAGCTTGAAGAAGGCCAAAGCCACGGTGTCACCGACCTCCAGGCCGAGCCGCTGGGCCAGTTCCTTGCCGAGGATGATGTCGCCTTCCTTCAGTTGTTCGATGGGGGCGGGCTGCATGGAATCGAAGATGCTGGAGGTGCCGTGGGCCGTGGCGGGATCCACCGCCTTCACCACGACGGCTTCCGGGGGCATGTCGCTATCGGTGCGGCGCAGGAGGCCCTTTTCCATGCGAATCGGGGAGGCTGCCTTTACCCCGGGCACGGCGCGGATGGTTTTCAGGGCCGCTTCGGTGTCCGGGATGTCCCCGGCGAGGTGAAACACCGTGAAGTGGGCGGTGGCGCTGAACAGCGTGGCCTGGATCTCGTCGTGGAAGCCGTTCATCACCGCCAGGGTCACCACCATGGCGAAGACGCCCAGGGCCGTCCCCCCCCGGGCGAAGCGCACCATGGTTCGCACGAAGGCCCCCTTGCGGTGGGTCTTCAGGTAGCGGTCGGCGATGATGCGTTCAAACAAGGGCATGCCACAAGACTAGCCGATGCCCAAATGCTCCTCGAGCATGTGGAGAAAGTCCGGGTCCAGGCCGTAGGGCTTCACGAGGATCTGGGCCACGCCCGCCTCCTGGGCACCGAGCACCAGCTCGGCGTCCACCGACTCCTCGGCCAGGACCACCGGTGGCATGTCCTCGCCCATGCGGTGCCGGAGCAGGGACGCCAGGGCCAGACCCTGCACCTCGGCCACGCCGCCATCCACCAGCACGAGATGCAGGCCGGGGTGATCCAGGTGATCCAGCAGGTCCGTGAGCGTATCGGCGCAGAGGACGCGCCCATAGCCTTCCTCGGCAAGGAACCCCTGCAGCAGGTCCCGGTGCGGCCCCTCCGGCATGGCCAGGAGGATGCCGCGGGTGCGTTTTTTCACGCGAAGCAGGGCCTGGGACCGATCATCCAGGTGCACGACGGGCACAGGATCTAGTTCCTGGGTCGGGCTCGCCGGGGGCGGCTCAATGACCGGGGCTGCGGTGGTGTCCGCCGGCGGGGTTTCGGGTGCCGCTTCGGGTTCCTGCTTCGGAGCGGGGCGGTGGTGGGTCCCCTCGTCCTCCCCATCGTCCTCGACCTGGCGGCGGGCCTTGGGGGGAACGGTCATGGGAATCGCAGCGGTGCGGCTGGCCACCAGGGCCCGCACGGGAGCCAGGAGGGACGCCTTCCCGGGATCGAAGGCGATGCCCACGAGCAGGCCCTGGCTAGCGTCCAGATAGGCCACCGTTCCTTCCAGTTCCAGGGTGGGGCACTTGGGCAGCTTGGTGAGCTTGATCAGCATGAGCGGCTGGCCCACGGCCAGGAGGTTCGCCCCCATGTGCATCTTTCGCTGGGTCTTGACCTCCATGGCGCGATCCACCCGGATGCAGACCCCGGTCTCGGAGATGTTTTCGATGGTGCCGTTGATGCCCACGCCGTCAAAGAGGCCCGTGAGGGCGATGGCGGTGGCGCCCTCGCGCGGGTTTAGGCGGGCCCGCGGCCGCTTCCGCCGTTCGGCCAGACTGATGGCCGTGGGAAGGTCCAGGACGGCTGATCCTGGTTTCATCTCCAGAAGGCGGGCAGAGGTCTTAAATCGCAGGCCATCCAGGATGAACATCAGGCTCAGGCTCGCGCCCTTGTCCGCCTGCAAGGGCGTCTGCAGGCTCAGGCTGACCCGCTCCTCGGTGACGGAGGTCAGGGTGGCCGTTACGCTGCGGTCCTTGGCGTCCATCAAGGTGAGGTGGGTCCTCACCCGCTGGGCTTCCTCCAGATAGGCCAGGACCAGTTCGGATCCCTCCGACGGCTTGGATTTTTTCGACCCGAACATGGCCATGAAGGCGCGACTCCCGTGTCACTGCATCGACCCCCAGGACGGGGGCTTGATTATTGCTCTCAGGACGGGCAGTTTGGCGATATGAATGAATCACCCCTCCGCTGCCTGCTCATCGCCCGCCAGGGCCCCGAGGATCGGGAGGAGGTCACCCAGGACCACCTGCTGGAACTGGCCGAGCTGGCCCGCAGCTGCGGGTTCGAGGTGCAGGCCCGGCGGGCCTTGAAGCGCTCCGAGATTGCCGCCAAGACCTTCTATGGCCCGGGTCAGCTCGAAGCCTTGGCGGAGGAGGCCGACCGGCTGGGCGTCCGTCACCTCATCTGCGACGACGAATTGAGGGGCAGCCAGGTGAACGCCATCGAGAAGCTCACCGGTCTCATCTGCCTGGACCGGACGGGCCTCATTCTCAGCATCTTCGAGCAGCGGGCCCAGACCCGGGAAGCCAAGGCCCAGGTGGAACTGGCGCGGTGCGAGTACGAACTGCCCCGGCTCAAGGGGGCCTGGACGCACCTCGAGCGCCAGGGTGGTGGCGTGGGCCTACGGGGGGGGCCCGGCGAATCCCAGATCGAGGTGGACCGCCGCATGACCCGCACCCGCATCAGCCAGCTCA
>JANXYT010000022.1 GCA_025355915.1 Holophagaceae bacterium | reverse complement strand
CCTCCGCAGCCAGGTCGGAGTCATTCAGCAATTGCTCGAACGTGACCTTGGCCCGGATGGCGCGGTACTCGGGCAGGAAGCGCCCGGCCTGGCGCATGAACCAGACCGGGGGCTTGTCGAGGGTCTCACCGTTCAATACTCGTAGAAGGGGCTGCATGGGACCTCCAGATCGGAAAAGCAAGGGGTCCACAGATTCCACAGATTTCACAGATTAAAAAAGCAAAGACAAATGGAATTGAGAACCGTTGGTGCGGGCGATTTCAGCAGTTGAATCTGTGTGAATCTGTGAAATCTGTGGATAAAAATCTTTGAAAAGATCAGGCGAAATCCTTGGCCACGGTGGCCACGGCCTGCTTGAAGTGGGCCAGTTCGGGCTCGCCGTGGGCGGCGCCCAGGAAGGCCACTTCGTAGCCGCTGGGCGGCAGGTAGACACCCTGACCCAGCAGCGCCTTGTGCAGGCGGTTGAAGGTGGTGATGGACTCGCCCTTCACGGCATCGCTGCGGCGCACGCCATCCTGGAACAGCGGCCAAAGCAGGCTGCCGTAGCGCGGGCAGTGGAGGCCGGGGATGGTCTCGAAGGCCGCAGCCCACTTCGCCGCATTGGTTTCGAGCTCGGCGTAGAAGGCGGGCGTGAGCTTCTCCATGGTGGCCAGGCCCGCGGCCATGGCCACGGGATTGCCGGACAGCGTGCCTGCCTGGTAGACCGGGCCATCGGGCGCGACGACGCCCATGATGTCCTTTCGACCGCCGTAGAGGCCGACCGGCATGCCACCGCCGATGATCTTGCCGTAGGTGCCCAGGTCCGGCGTGATGCCCAGCCGCTCGGCCGCGCCCCCCGGGGCCACGCGGAAGCCGCTGATGACTTCGTCGAAGATCAGGACCACGCCATGCTTGGTGCAGAGTTCGCGCAGGCGCTTGAGAAACTCGGGGCGCTGGAGCAGCAGGCCGTTGTTGGCGGGAATGGGTTCGATGATGGCCGCGGCCAGCTCATGGCCGATTTCTGCAAAGGTACGCTCAAGCGTTTCCAAATCGTCCAGGGACACCACGGAGGTCAGCTCGGCAATGGCCTTGGGCACACCCGCGCTGGTGGGAGCGCCGAAGGTGATGAGGCCCGATCCGGCTTTCACCAGCAGGCCGTCGCTGTGGCCGTGGTAGCAGCCCTCGAACTTGAGGATGCGGTCCCGGCCGGTGAAGCCACGGGCGGCGCGCAGGGCGGACATGACGGCCTCGGTGCCCGAGGACACGAAGCGCATCTTCTCGATGAAGGGCACCATCTCCTTGATGCGGCGCGCCAGGAACAGCTCGCGGCGGCTGGGCGCGCCGAAGGTGAGGCCCTCCTGCATGGCCTCGGTCACGGCGGCCAGGATGTCGGGATGGGCGTGACCGAGGATCAGCGGACCCCAGGACATGCAGAGGTCCAAGAAGCGCTGACCATCCTCATCCTCGAACCAGGCGCCGGAGGCCTTCTTGAAGAACTTGGGGGTGCCCCCCACAGCGCGAAAGGCCCGCACGGGGCTGGAAACGCCACCGGGAAAGTGGGTCAGGGCTTCTTGGAACAGGGTGTCGTTGCTCATGGGTTCTCTTTCCTAAAATCAGGCTTCTTCGAAGTAGTCAAGATCGAGTTTCTTTACTTCAAATATTGATACGGGCGCAACACCTACGTTGAAATCCATCATCAGATTCGAAAGCTCATTGCCATCGAGCAGGATAATTTTCTTTTCAATATTCCTGGCAAAGTCTCGGGCTTCTTTTGAGAATGTAGAAGTCGTTATGAAAATCCCCTTACGCGCTCTTTGGCCATCCAGTGCGCCAGAAAATTTTTGAATTTCGGGTCGACCAACCGTATCGCTCCAGCGCTTTGCTTGGATGTAGATCACATCCAAACCAAGGCGGTCCTCCTTGATAATTCCGTCAATTCCTCCATCTCCTGAGCGCCCAATAGCCCTGCCAGCGTCTAAAAGTGAGCCACCGTACCCCATGGCCACGATTAATTCGACAACTAGACGCTCAAAAAAATCGGGTGTGCATTGACGCACTCTAAGAATGACTTCCTCGGCTAGTGTGCTTCTGAGTGACTGATAGGCCTGCTGTAGTGCTTCTTCTGGCGTCTTTTCGTCCATTTGGTTTGGCAGATCCACTGCCTTACCAGTTACTGGCAATACGTCAGTGCCAGTTCCTTTCTGATGAAATTCCACGAAACTGGGAAACCGAGAAAGAAACTTGATATCAACGGGACCGGAATGTGTCTTCAAGACATCCAAACCCAAAGCCGAAATCCTGACGTTTCCTCTGGATGGAGATTCAACCAGACCTGATTTCTTCAGGTAGGTCCTAGTCCAAGCTATTCGATTCGAATAGACCTTCTGAGTTCCTGAAGGGAGTAGTTCTTCGCGGTCCTCATCTGATAGCCCAAGACGGCACGCAACTGCCTCCGTCATCTCTTGCATAGTCCTCGTCTTTCCAGAAGAAACTTCCTCCAAAAATGGCCTCATAAATTCTTGAAAGCCGGGGACGGTCATTTAGCTAATCCATCCCTTCTCCACGGCCTCGCGACCTGCGTAGGTGACGATCATGTCGGCGCCCGCGCGGCGGATGGCGAGAAGGTGCTGCAGCATCAACTGGTTCCCATCCAGCCAGCCCAGGCGGTCGGCGGCCTTGACGCTGCTGAACTCGCTGGACACGTGGTAGGCGCAGATGGGGGCCAGCTGGGCTTCCCGGAGGCGCCAGATGAGGTCCAGGTTCGGCAGGGCGGGCTTGACCATGAGCATGTCCGCGCCCTCGTCCACATCGAGCAGCGCATCGTTCAGGCCCTCCCGGGCATTACGGGGGTCCATCTGGTAGGTCTTGCGGTCGCCGAACTTGGGGCTGCTGTGAGCGGCCTCGCGGAAGGGACCATAGTAGGCGCCGGCGTGCTTGATGGCATAGCTGAGGATGCTGGTCCGGGTGAACCCGTTCTTGTCAAGCAGGGCGCGGATTGCGGCCACACGGCCATCCATCATGTCGCTGGGCGCGACCACATCGGCGCCCGCCTCGGCGTGGCGCAGCGCCATCTCCGCCAGGATGGGCAGGGACTCGTCATTCAGCACCACGCCTTCGTCGTCCACCAGGCCGCAGTGGCCATGGCTGGTGGCGCCGCAGAGGCAGATATCCGTCATCACGATGAGATCAGAACCAAAAGCCTTCTTCAGGGCCTTCACGGTCTTGGGAACCACGCCCTCCCGGTCGCGGACATAGGCCGCATCGGGCGTCTTGGATCCCTCCTCCGGCACGCCGAAGAGCAGCACGCTGGCGAGGCCCTTCTTGAGATCCTTCTCCACCTGGCGGACCGTGTCCTCCACACCGGAATTGAAAATGCCCGGCATGCTGGAGATCTCTCGGCTGCCCGCCTGGGGCTGCACAAAGTGGCCCTGGATCAGGTGGCGCGGGCGGAGGTCAGTCTCGGCCACCAGGTTGCGCATGGCGGCACTGGTGCGGAGGCGGCGAGAGCGGTTCAACATGGAGACTCCTCTTTCAGGTTCTCTTGAGCTGCCAGATGCTGCGCCAGCATGGCCCAGAGCAGGCTGGGTTTCGGTTCGCAATAGGCATGGGCGGGCGCGCCCACCCGGGCAAAGGCTTCGGCGGTGGCCTCGCCCCAGGCGAAGCGCTGCACGCTTCCAGCGAGCGGTGCGAGGAGTTCGGCCTGGAGCGGGCTCATGGCCAGCACACCTTCAACTTTGGGAAGGGGCGGGAATGGAATCCTGGGGGACTCGCGGTGGGTGACCCAGGCATGGATGCGCCATGGCGTGTCCTTGGTCACCACCTCCAGGTACTCCCGGCTGCGCTCTCCCCGGGCGAGGATGAAGTCGCCACCCTCTGGAAACCGCTCCTGCAGCAACTCCCAAAGGGCCTCGGCCCTGGCCTCGGAAGGGAGGTGGACCTGTAGATCCTCGCGACCAAGGGCATCGGACGTACCCGCCCCCTGCACCAGGCACATCATTCCCACGGGAAGCCTCGACGCTGCCACCTTGGCGCCGGAGGGACTGAGGATAAGCACGGCGGCGATGGCAGAAAAGGGCCGGGGCGGCGGCACGGTCGAAGGCTGGAGGCGCGTGAAGGCATAGGGGATGGGCTTCCACCCCGCTTTTCGGACCGTGTCCGACAAGGGATGCTGGGCTGGCCGGGCCAGTGCCAAGCGGGGGAGGTGGGCCGAGGGCGTCATGACAGGCCGATACCCTTCAGGACACGGGCCAGCAATTCCCGGTCATCGGTTCCCCGGGCCTCCGCCCGGCGGAGTTCGCCCGCCGGCGCGTAGGCCGCCTGCAGCAGGAGCGTCCCATCGGACTGGGGTGTGGCCAGGGCACCCAGGGGCTGTTGGCAGCCCCCCCCGATGCCCGCCAGGACCAGGCGCTCCAAGGTGACGCAGCGGGCGGTCAGGGGGTCGTGGATTTCAGATAGCGCTTCGATGAGGTCGGGGCGATCCGCCCTGGCTTCGGCCAACAAGGCCCCCTGCCCCGGGGCCGACGGCAACTCCTCCGGTGTCATTGGACGCACCGTGAGCCCCGCAAGGTCGAGCCCCAAGCGCTTCAACCCGGCCGCGGCCAGCATGGTGGCGTGGAGGGGCTCGTCCCGCAGGACGCCATCACGAACGCGCTGAAGACGCGTCTGCACATTGCCCCGAATCCAGGTGAACCGGGCCTTGGGAAACAGCTGGCTGAGCACGCGTTCGCGCCGCACCGCGCTGGTTCCGATGACCATGTCCTCCGGCGCATCGGGCCGCATCACCAGCCAATCCAGGGGGTCTTCGCGGCGGGGGATGCAGGCGGACACAATGCCGACGGGCCGCTCCAGCGACACGTCCTTGAGGCTGTGGATGAGCAGGTCCGCGTGGCCCCCGGCCATGGCGTCCTCCAGCTCCTTGGTGAAGAAGCCGGCGCCCACCTGCTTGTCGAGGGGGCCCTGCAGCCACTGGTCCCCGGAGGTGGAGAACTTGCGCCACGACACCTCGTAGCCCTTGGATTCGAGAAACCTCACCATGGGTTCGGCCTGACCCACGGCCAGGGCAGATCCTCGGGTGGCGACCGTGACGTGCTTCATGCGGCACCTCCTGTGCCGCACCCTGCGGGCTTCGGCTGCGCCAAAGTGGCACTTCGCTTCTGCTTCGTGCTCATGCGGCACCTCCTGTGCCGCACCCTGCGGGCTTCGGCTTTGCCAAAGTGGCCCTCCGCTCCTGCTTCGTGCTCATGCGGCACCTCCTGTGCCGCACCCTGCGGGCTTCGGCTTTGC